>JAYUFG010000467.1:0-9990 GCA_043738845.1 Planctomycetaceae bacterium | reverse complement strand
AGTTCGAACTCACCCTCGCCGAAAATCTTACCCGGCTCTTTGGCGACGAGTGCCCGCACCATGTCGAGTACCTCACCGTCGACTTTCGACTTAATCTTTGCGAAAATCGTTTGTGCGAGTGCTTCTTGATCCGCAGAAAGCTCCGCCGTCTGCCGCGATTGCATTCCTGACTTCATGGCTCGATCTCCCGTGAAACGTGTGAAATCTCACCCCTTCTGCCAGCACCTGTGAAGTAGAGCAAATTTTGCACCTACTTTCGGACACTTACCCGGTTGGATAGATGCCGATTTTTTGTCAAAAAACTGGCCTTTACGCCGGACGGGGTTTCCGGCAGAATTCCGCCTCGATTCGGGCTACCTCTTGGGGAGGTTCGTGAATCGATTGTGGGGTCGCGAGTTTGGACATTCGCGCCCGGTCAAGGACGACCATTTGCATTTAGCAAGGAGTGCTCAACGTGAGAATTTCCCATGTGTTTTCGCTGGCCCTCGTGGCTGGCCTCGTCGTGTCGGGTTTGTTCGCTGGCAATGCTCTTTCAGGCCAACCTCGGCCTAACACTCCGGCGGCTGCTCCCGCGACGGGCGGCGGCGGGGCGGGTGTCGTCGTAGCGGCCATCGACCTCGGCAAGGTCTTAAAGGATCATCGCGGCTTCATCGCCAACATGGAAAAACTGAAAGTCGAAGTGCAAGCGGCCGAAGCCGCCCTGAACACGCAACGCCAAACGATTCAGGGCAAAGAAGAAGGAATGAAAAACTTCAAGGTCGGCTCGCCCGATTTCAAACAAGCCGAAGAAATTCTGCTGCGCGAAAAAACCAAATTCAATCTCGACGCTTCGTTGCAGAAAAAAGACCTCATGGAGCGTGAAACGCAGGTTTACTCCCAAACGTATTCCGAAATCAGCAAAGAAGTGAAATCGTTTGCCGAGTATTACAAGGTCCATCTCGTCTTGCGATATTCGAGCGACCCGACGCCCGACGAAAAGGGTGCCTTACCGGGTGCGGACCGCAGCGACGTCGCCCGCAACCTCTCGAAGCCGATCATCTACTTGCGTCAGGACTTGGACATCACCAACCAGATTCTAAGTTCGATCAACACGCGATATCCGGAGCCGCCCAAGACGGCAAACAAAGAGTCCATTCCGCCAGTTCGTAATAAGTAACTCGCCCCGACTTATCGCCCCCTGTCTGCCCCAACAAGGATGTTGCGGCGAACTTGTGTTCCTTTACTCACGGATGAGTTGCTCCCTTGATTCACGCTCCTCGTAAACAACGTACCCTCGCCCGGCCTGCGGTCGTCGATGGCTTTGGCTATTGGTCCGGCCGCGACGTGCGGGTCGAGTTTCGGCCCGCCGCTTCGGGGTCAGGCGTGATCTTCGTCCGCACGATCAATGGCCGCGCGGTAAAAATTCCGGCGTCGGTCACACATCGGGTCGAGTCGCCTCGGCGGACGAATCTTTCGGTCAAAGCTGGCAGCGTCGAGATGGTCGAACATGTCCTCTCGGCGCTCGCCGGCCTTCGGATCGACAACTGCGAGGTTCACGTCACCGAGGCCGAAATGCCCGGCTGCGACGGTTCTTGTCAAGCGATGGTCCTCGCACTCGATGAGGCGGGCGTCGTCGAACAAGAAGGGATTCGGACACAGTTGATCGTTCGTGAGGTTACACGACTCGGCGACGATGAACATTGGATCGAGGCACGTCCGAACAAACATGGCGGCATGACCGTCAAGTTCCGGCTCGATTATGGGACCGGCAACGCCATCGGGCGGCAAACGTTGCAGCTTCCGGTCACGCCCGACTCTTTCCGTCGCGAAATCTGTTCGGCCCGCACTTTCTTATTGAAAGAGGAAGCCGATTGGCTCGTGGCGCAAGGGTTGGGTTCCCGAGCGACACCGCAGGATTTGTTGATCTTCGATCAAAACGGTCCGATTGAAAATGAACTTCGGTTTCCGGATGAATGCGTGCGGCATAAAGTGCTTGATCTGATTGGCGATTTGGCCTTGGCCGGTTGCGATTTGGTGGGGCATTTCATTGCTCATCGTAGTGGGCACCGTTTAAACGCCGATCTCGTTCGCGTCTTGTTGAGCGAAGGAGAGCGGGTCGAAGTGCGGAAGAAGAGTGCGTAAATAAGAACACGAATCCGCTTTTTTACCGTTGTTGAAAACGTGATTTGTTGATCGAGATTGTGTCAGGATTCGCCTGAAAGGCGAAAATTTTACAGCCCAGGGCAACGCCCTGGGAATTCGGCCCACACCGCACAAAAAAAGCCCTGAAAGGGCGAAATAAAGATATTTTGCCCCGTTGGGGCGAAAAAGAGTTTTGAGGTATCGGTTTCCCAGGGCGTTGCCCTGGGCTGAAGAATGACAGCCCTTCGGGCTAAAATTACGAGCGTCGCTGATAATCCACTCACCTCCATGAAATCCCCGCCACGGGGATACGGGAGTCGCCTGGCATGGCCACTTACGTTGCCGAAAATGTTTCCATCGATCATCGGGCCGAAATTGATTCCGATGTTGAAATTGGTCCCTTCTGTGTCATTGGCCCCCATGCCAAAATCGGGCGCGGCACGCGGCTCGAAAGCAATGTGACCCTGATGGGCCACGTGACCATCGGCCAACACAATCATATTTTTCCCGGTGCCGTGATCGGGGGCGACCCGCAAGACCTGTCCTATCGCGGCAGTGCTACCCAGGTCATTATCGGCGATCACAACATCATCCGCGAAAGCGTGACGATCAATCGGGCGACCGAAAAAGAAGATGGCACAACGACGATTGGGAATTACAATTTCCTGATGGCTTGCTCGCATGTCGCCCATGATTGCAAGTTGGGCGATCATATCATTATCGCCAACGGCTCGATGCTCGGTGGACACGTCCACGTTCACGATCATGCTTCACTTTCCGGCGGAGTCGGCGTTCATCATTATGCGACGATCGGCAGTTTTTCCTTCGTCAGTGGGCTAAGTCGCGTGTTGCATGACACACCGCCGTACATGCTGGTGGAAGGTCATCCGACTCGCCCCCGCTGCATCAACGTCGTCGCCCTCAAGCGGAATGACTTCTCGCCCGAAGTGATTGAAAGTCTGGCGGAAGCTCATCGTTTGCTCTATCGGGCGAAAGTCGGATTGGACCATGCTCGCGAAATTCTGCGTGGCAACGAACAGCTTCCGCCGCAAGTCAACCACCTGTTGAGCTTCGTGCAAAATCAGCAAGAAGGTAAGCATGGTCGTGCCCGCGAACGTCGGAGGGCTGCATGAGTCGGCTTCGCATTGCGGTCATTGGAGCGGGACATCTGGGCAAGTTTCATGCTCGGCTGTTGTCGAAAATGGAAACGGTCGAATTCGTGGCGGTCGCCGATCCGGTCGCTGCGGCACGAGAGGCACTGGCGGCCGAATGTCACACACAGGCGGTCGCCGATTATCGCGATTTGATCGGGCGAATTGACGCCGCCGTTGTTGCGGTGCCAACGCGATTACATCATACGGTGGCGATGATACTGCTTCCCGCTGGCATTCATCTGATGGTCGAGAAGCCGATCACGCCGACGGTTGCCGAAGCGGACGAAATGGTTGAGATGGCCCAACGACACAATGTCGTTTTACAAGTCGGTCATATTGAACGCTTCAATTCGGCTCTGGCACAGATATTGCCGCACGTGCAGGAGCCGAAGTATCTGGAAGCGGCCCGTCACAGTGGATATACGTTTCGCTCGACCGACGTGGGTGTCGTGCTTGATTTGATGATTCACGATTTGGATATTATTCTGTCGCTGGTGAAGTCGCCCTTACGAACGGTCGAAGCTCTCGGTGTCGCGGTGATTGGTCCGCACGAGGACATTTCCCAAGCGCGGCTAACGTTCGAGAACGGAGCGGTCGCGAACTTGAGTGCGTCGCGCGTCAGCTTTCAACCGCAGCGAACATTGCAAGTCTGGTCGCAGAGCGGTTTTGCCGCCGTCGATTTTGCGACCCGCTGCGGCAGCATCGTCCGACGGAGCGAACTGCTCACCAAGGGTGAATTCAACGGCGATGCTTTGACCATCGAGCAAAAGAATCATTACAAGGAACATCTGTTCGAGGAATTGTTGCCACTCACGAAGAGTGAAGCCCAAAATCGCAATGCGATGCTTGACGAGTTGACCGATTTTGTGGATAGCATTCAACAGGGTCACTCTCCGCGCGTGACCGGTGAGCAAGGGCGAGAGGCTCTCGCGGCGGCCGAATGGGTGTTGCAGTCGATTGCCGAACATCCCTGGGATGGCCGCAGCGACGGTCGGGTTGGCTCGCACGCAACACCACGCCCGGCAATTCTTCGCGGTCCGCACTGGGGACAAACATCGCCCCTGCCGACGGTTCATCGCGAGGCGGGTTAAGGACGCGACTCGTACACGCGGCGTCTCGCTGCGTGCGTTAGGATACAGCAGGAATTACTTTTCCGGTTTCACAATTTAAGTTTAGCCGCGACGCGCAGCGGAGCGTGGAAGCATCGGCTCCCCTACCGTGTCGAGAATTAAATCGGGAAGTCATTTCCGCCCAATTCCGTTACGATGAAGTAGCGGCGAGACGCCGCTTGTACAAGTTGGCGACATTCCGTCGCTATACCGAACCCGCCGAATTCGTGGTAAAATAATACCATGAATTCATCTTCTCCTGCCGAGATTTCGATACGACTTGGTACCCGAGCCAGTCCCCTTGCGCGGTGGCAGGCAGAGTGGGTTGCGGCCGAACTCCGCCGTCACGGATTCACGGTCGAATTGATCCCCATCACCACGCGCGGCGATCAAGAACAGGCCGGTCCCATCGGACAAATCGCCGGAGGACAAGGCGTTTTCACCAAAGAGCTGCAAAGAGCCTTGCTCGACGGGCGGATCGACTTGGCCGTCCATAGTCTGAAAGACTTGCCGACCGATACCGTTTCCGGTTTGTGTCTGGCCGCTGTGCCAGAGCGAGAAGTCTGTGGAGATGCGCTGCTCAGTCACGACCATCGGACGTTTGAACAACTTCCGCAAGGTGCGGTCATCGGGACCGGAAGTTTACGTCGTCGCGCTCAATTACTTCACGCTCGCCCAGATTTGCAAATGGTCGATGTTCGCGGAAACGTGGACACACGGTTGCGAAAGTTGGCGGACGGAGATTTTGCTGCTTTGGTTTTGGCAGAGGCGGGCTTGAAGCGACTCGGCTTGAGCAAACATATTACGCATGTTCTGCCGAAGTCGCTGATGTTGCCCGCCATTGGCCAAGGCGCGCTCGGTTTAGAAACTCGCGACGATGATGTGGCCACCAGAAAGGCCGTCGCGTTGCTCAACGATCTGCAAACGCAGTGCTCGGTGATCGGGGAACGAACGCTGCTCGCGACGTTGCGGGGCGGTTGTCTTGCACCGGTCGGGGCATTTGGTCGAATCGACGGTTCAGGCGAATTGCATTTGGAGGCGGTCGTGTTGAGCCATGACGGACAAAAACGGATCGTGGCCAGCGGCGTTTCAGCTGCAACTTTGCCCGCTGCGATAACGCTCGGTCGGACGGTTGCTGAATCGCTTTTGTCGCAAGGTGCCGCCGATTTGATCCAGGCCTCGCGTGGTAAGGTTTAACTCCCGTTTTGAAATCTCCATGACTCTTGAACTGACGCAAGCCCAGGGTGGCGACGAGCAGCAGCGGGCGCAGGAATTAAGCCTGCGCCGGACGCGGCCCCCTTGCGATTTGCCCGGCTACGAACCCCGACGTTTTCTCGGCTCCGGTGCGTTCGGCGAAGTGTGGGTCGCGCTCGACCGCAACACCAGTCGTCAAGTGGCGATCAAGTTTTACGCCCATCGCGGTGGTCTCGATTGGTCGCTTTTGTCGCGGGAAGTTGAAAAGCTCGCCTTTCTCTCGGCTGATCGTTACGTAGTGCAATTGCTCGAAGTCGGTTGGGATTCAGAACCACCGTACTATGTCATGGAGTACGTCGAGCAAGGTTCTCTCGAAGACCGATTGAAAAATCAGGGGCCAATGGCGGCGGAAGAAGCGGTCAATCTGTTTCGCGAGATCGTGACCGGACTCCTACACGCCCACAACAAAGGCGTTTTGCATTGCGATTTGAAGCCAGCCAATATCCTGCTCGATCAAGACACGAAACCGCGGCTTGCCGATTTTGGTCAATCGCGACTTTCGCACGAGCAGCTTCCGGCGTTGGGAACTTTGTTCTACATGGCACCGGAACAGGCCGACTTGAAGGCGATGCCCGATGCCCGCTGGGACGTTTATGCCCTCGGCGCGTTATTGTATGCGATGTTGACGGGCACACCGCCGCACCGCGAGGAAGCGTCGGTCACCATGTTGGAGCGGGCCGAGAATCTCGACGACCGTCTCGCCCGATATCAACGCTTGATTCAAAATGCGCCGCTCGCCGCGCGACATCGGGATGTACCCGGCGTGGACCGTCCCTTGGCAGAAATCGTCGATCAATGTTTGGCGGTCGATCCGGAAGAACGATATTCCAACGTGCAATCGGTTTTGAGTGCGCTCGACGCTCGCACTCGACGCAGGGCGCGGCGGCCGCTGGTCGTACTTGGTGCGATTGGCCCGGCGATACTCCTGCTCTTAATGTCGTTCGTGGCGTGGAGGGTGGCGTCGGGTTTGGTGGCTGATTCCAACGTTGCCTTGACCAAACGAGCACTCGAAAGCAATCGGTTCGCGGCCGAGTATGTTGCCAAGGCGGTCGCCAACGAAGTTGAGAAACGTTACGTCGAAGTCGAAAAAATCGCCAACGACCCGCTTTTTCAAGAACACCTATCTCGCGCTTTAAGCGATCCGGACATGACAATGTCCCGCTCGAAATTGAGCGATCCCGAACTCGACGAAGAAACGCTCGGTCCGTTGCGGGAACAATTCCGCGACTCGGCGACGCGAAAGTTGTTGCAGCGTTATCTCGACGATTTGAATCGAGAGCCGCAGGTGCCCGTCGCCAGTTGGTTCATTACCGATTCGCGTGGTTTGCAACTGGCCCGTACGCCCGACGATCAAACGATTGGATGTAACTTTGGCTGGCGAAGTTATTTTCACGGCCGGACCGAGGACCATCCGTTCGATTGGCGACCGGGCAGCGATGAACACATCAAAGAGACGGCCCTGTCGCCGGTCTTTCGAAGTCAGGCGACGAACAATTGGGTGGTGGCGATTTCGACACCCGTTTATCGCAACCACACTTTTTTGGGCGTCGTCACGCTCACAGTTGAAGTTGGCCGACTAATCGACCTACAACCTAGTGAGCAACAGTTCGCCGTTTTAGTCGATGATCGCAAGGGGCCGCATCGCGGCTTGATCTTGCAGCATCCTTTGTTTGAGCGGTTGTTGAAGGAGGAAAAAAAACTGCCTGACCGATTTCAGGATTATCGAATGTCGCACGACGATTTGCCGGACGATCCCGCCCATCGCGAGCACTACGTCGATCCGCTGGGCAGGGATCCGCTCGGCGCAGACTTTGCCCGACCGTGGCTAGCGGAAGAATCGCCCGTCAAGGTTAACGGCGTCGAAAACGGCTGGACCGTGATCGTGCAACAAAGTTATGACGCCGCCATCGGCGGGACGCTCCAACAATTGAAGAACAAGCTCCAAGCGAGCGGCATCTTAGCACTCGGCCTCGCGACCGTTGTTCTTACGCTGCTGTGGGGTATCGTCATTCGCATCTTGAACGACCAACGCCCGCGAACGGCGGTTGCGCATAGTTCCGCGAATGTTCCTTCTGCAGATGTTTCCGCATCCAATGTGGCACCACCGACAAAGTGACGGCGTTTTTTTGGCCGGGGGGTTTGGGTTTCTTCGCTGGGAATGATACGATGTCGGGCCTATGCCGTATGTCATTGGAACCGACGAAGCAGGTTATGGTCCGAATCTAGGGCCGCTGCTGGTGGCTGCGACCGTGTGGAAAATGTCGCACAAGCCGCACGACGTAGATTTGTATCAGGTGTTGAGCAACGCGGTCTGCTCCGCCCCAAATAATCGGGCCGATACGCGACTCGTCATTGCCGATTCAAAACACGTTTATAAATCGGGCAACGGTTTGGATGCGCTCGAACGGGGCGTACTTGCCACGCTCCTGAATGTGAATCGCTCCCTCACGTTCGAGTCAGCGAAAATCTGGAATGCGTTGGAATCGTGTCATGCACAGCATCGGGAGTCGGTTCCTTGGCCGGTCGATGTGGCGGAACCATTTCCACTCGCGGCGTCGCACGCCGACGTGCAAACAGCCGCCAACAATCTTCTGAGCAATTGTGCGACCGCCAACGTGGCGATTTTGCGAATGCGAGCGAAGGCGATTTATCCTGGCGAATTCAATGAGTTGACCGAACGCTTGGGATCGAAAGGAGAACTGCTTTCGCGCACGACGTTGCAACTCGTCGCCGATCTGATTGGGGAACTCGACCCGGCGGAGTCGGTCCTAATTCTGTGCGATAAACATGGAGGGCGAAAATGTTACGGCGGTTTGTTGCAGGATGTGTTTTCCGATCACTTCGTCGAGGTGATGGGTGAAACACAGACGGAAAGCCGTTATCGCTGGGGACCGCCGGAGCGTCGCACGGAGATTCGTTTTCGCGTGAGGGGCGAGGCGTTCTTGCCGGTCGCTCTCGCGTCGATGACGGCCAAGTACCTTCGCGAGTTGGCGATGCGGGCATTTAATGATTTCTGGCGAAAGCACGTGTCGGACGTGCGACCGACGGCCGGTTATCCGGTCGATGCAAAGCGGTTCAAGGCGGCAATTGCGGCCGCTCAGCGAAAATTACAGATCGACGATCAGGTGCTGTGGCGAAAGCGATAGACACGGACAAATTGAGCCCGCGAGCAACATTTTTCGTATCGCTTCGCTTTCTCACCTCATGGCCAAGCCGCAGCGGTCACGATAAAATGTTGATATGGCTGCTAACTTAACTCCCCAATATCTGAAAGCTGAAGAAGAGTATCGCCGCGCGCCCACGGCCGAGGAGCAAGTTCGCTGGCTGGAGATCATGCTCCGCGAGATGCCCAAGCATAAGGCCTCGGAAAAGCTTCAGGCCGATCTTAAGAGCAAACTCAGCCACACTCGCAAAGAAGCGGACCTCGAAAAGAAGACCGCCAAAAAAGGGCACAGCGTCCGCATCCCGCGTCAGGGGGCGGGCACGGTCGTCGTTCTCGGTGGACCGAACGCGGGTAAGAGTCAACTCGTTCGTTCGCTGACTCGCGCGACGCCCGAGGTCGCGCCGTATCCGTTCACGACCCACGTTCCAACGCCCGGCATGATGCCGTGGGAAGATGTTCTCGTGCAGATGATCGACTTGCCTCCGATCACGGCCGACTATTTTGAGCCGTACATGCAGGGGATGATTCGTGGGGCCGATCTGGCCTTGTTGATGATCGACCTGGGTGCGGACGAAGGAATCGAACAGTGTCAGGCGGTACTCGACAAACTGAATGGGACAAAAACTCGCTTAGGCCGCACGACGCAGCTTGATGAAGATGACGTGGGCTTGTCGTACACGCAAACCTTTGCGGTGCCGAACAAAATTGACTTGCCCGACGCGGCGGATCGCTTACAAATGCTGCCCGAGTTTCTGCCGCTTGATTTTACGGAGCATGTGATTTCGGCCGAGTATGGTCAGGGATTGGAGGATTTGCGAAACGCGATTTATGCGTCGCTGAACGTGATTCGCGTCTACACAAAATTGCCGACAGCGAAAACGGCCGACTATGACAAGCCGTACACGTTGCGAACCGGCGGGACCGTTCTCGACGTGGCGGAAATGATCCACAAAGATTTCGCCCAGCAGTTCAAATTCGCAAAAATGTGGGGGCACGGCGTCCACGATGGCACCGTGGTAAAAGGCGACCACGTCCTGCATGACAAAGACGTGGTGGAGATGCACGTAGGGTGACATCCCACCCGTAGGTCAGGTACCCCGTACCTGACAAGACACACCTCGTTTTCCATATCTCGTTTTTCGCAACTCGAACCAATCGTTCCGTTCTAAGCAGACGTTCCGCTTGTCAG
>JAYUFG010000466.1:0-3789 GCA_043738845.1 Planctomycetaceae bacterium | reverse complement strand
TTGCGTGCAAGTTAATGTTGGCTTTTCGCCGAAGGCGGGAACGCTTCGCGGTTTGCATTATCAAGTCGCTCCGAAGGCCGAGGTCAAGATCGTTCGCTGCACGCGGGGAGCGATGTTCGACGTGGCGGTCGATTTGCGGCCCAACTCGCCGACGCTCGGTCAATGGTTCGGCAGCGAATTGACGCCTGAGAATGGAAAGATGATGTACATTCCCGAAGGTTTCGCCCACGGTTATCAAACGCTCGCGAGCGACACCGAAATGAATTATCAGACGAGCGAGTTCTTTTCCTCCGAACTTGCGCGGGCGATTCGTTTCGACGATCCGCAGTTTGGGATTGCATGGCCCCTCGCGATTACTTGTATTTCGGAGAAGGACCGCGTTTGTCCTGATTGGGTCGCTCCGGCGGTCGCCTGCTCCACTTAGTCTTATTAGTTTTTAATTTCACAATTCGTTTTTTGCGGCGATGTACGCCGCAAATTATTCAGTTCTGCCAGGAGGTGCAACCATGATGATTCTCGATACGGCCTTACAAAAACGTGAAGACGAGGGGCGACCGGTTCGCGTCGGTCTCATTGGTGCCGGCTTTATGGGCCGGGCGATCACACAACAGTTTTACACGCCGCTCCCCGGAATGCGGCTCGTCGCGATTTCTTCGCGCCGTCCCGAGGCGGGCCAACGCGCCTTTGCCGAGGCCGGAGCAACCAACGTCGTCACCACCGACAATCCCGAGTACGTCGCCCAGTGTCTCGCGGCGAATCGTCCCGTCGTCGTACAAGACCCACAGCGGTTGTGCGAGGCCGACGGCATTGACGTGATTATTGAAGTGACCGGCGATATCGAAACCTCTGCTCGCACCGTCCTGCAAGCGATCAACTTCGGCAAGCATGTCGTTTTGATGAATGCGGAACTCGATGCCACCATTGGACCGATTTTGAAAGTCTATGCCGATCGGGCTGGCGTCGTAATTACCAATACCGAAGGGGACGAGCCGGGCGTTGCGATGAATTTGTATCGCTTCGTCAAGACGATTGGCTATCAACCGGTCATGGCGGGCAACATCAAGGGCTTTTACGACCCTCGCCGCAATCCCGACACACAACGCGGCTTTGCCGAAAAAACCAAGCAAAGCGTCAAGATGGTCACCTCGTTCGCCGACGGCACCAAGCTCTCGATGGAAACGTGTATCGTCGCCAACGCGACCGGTCTGCAAGCGGGCCAACGCGGAATGTTTGGTCCCCGCTGTGCGCATGTTAAAGACGTATTGCAACATTTTACGCCGGAACAATTGCTGGAAAAACCGCTCGTTGATTTCGTGTTGGGTGCCGAACCAGGCAGCGGTGCGTTCGTCGTCGGCTACAACGACAATCCGCACAAAGCCCATTACATGAACTATTTCAAGCTGGGTGACGGACCGCTGTACGTTTTTTACACGCCGTTCCATTTGCCTCATTTGGAAGTCGCCGTGACAGTTGGTCGGGCGGCCTTGTTCCAAGATGCCGCCGTCACGCCGCGCGGTGCGCCAGTCTGCGATGTTGTGACCGTTGCCAAGCGTCCGCTCAAGGCGGGCGAAACGCTCGACGGAATTGGTGGCTTTACCTGTTACGGAATGATCGACAATGCCGACGTTGCGACCGACGGGAACCTCCTGCCGATGGGACTTTCCGAAGGCTGTCGCATGATTCGCGATGTTGCACAGGATCAAGCCTTGACGTATGCCGACGTGGAACTCCCGCCGAATCGGCTGTGCGATCAACTGCGACAAGAACAAAACGAATACTTCGCCCATCAACGAACGATGGTCGGAGCAAGTCGATAAATTCCCGTAGGTCAGGTACCCCGTACCTGACAGAGTTCCCCTTGTCAGGGATGGGGTACCTGACCTAACAACTAACAATACCATACCTGTTTTCTGTCCTTCCTCTTTTATCTCTGCGAACTCGGTGGCAAATGTATTTGTTGGCGGTTCCGATCAATGGTGATCCAAGCCCAAACTAAACGACGAGAAAGACGATTAGCCGCCGAGATCGCCGAGGTCACAGAGACAATCGTTTGACATTCACTCCGTGTTCCTAATCAGAACTCTTTAACCCCAACACTCAACGCTTTTTACTTGGCACCAGGACGGACATCATGAAAGTTGTGCTCTTTTGCGGCGGATTCGGTATGCGTCTCCGCGAATACTCGGAAAATATCCCCAAGCCGCTCGTCAATATCGGTTATCGGCCGATCCTGTGGCACGTGATGAAATACTATGCTCATTACGGCCACAAGGATTTCGTCCTCTGCCTCGGCTGGAAAGGGGACGCTATCAAGAACTATTTTCTGAACTATGACGAATGCGTCTCGAACGATTTCGTCATGTCGGGCGACGGCAACAAGGTCAAACTCCTCAACAGCGATATTCATGATTGGACGATCACGTTCGTCGATACGGGCGCGGCCGCGAACATTGGCCAACGCTTGAAAGCGGTCGAGCGTCATTTGGACGGCGAGGAAACCTTTCTCGCCAATTACTCCGACGGTCTGACCGATGTTCCACTGCCGGAAATGATCGACTTTCATCACACACATCAGGCCGCAGCGACCTTTTTGGCCGTCAAGCCGACGCAAAGTTTTCACGCCGTTAATATGGGAATGAACGGCCGCGTGAAAGACATTCGCGCGATCGGCGAGTCGGACGTCTGGATGAACGGCGGATACATGGTTCTCAATCGCGAGATTTTCGATGTGATGGAAGAGGGTGAAGAACTTGTTTGCGAACCGTTCGAGCGGCTGATTCAGGCGGAAAAGCTCTCCGCTTATAAATATCGCGGATTTTGGGGCTGTATGGACACATTCAAAGAAAAACAACGTCTCGACGATATGGTCAATCGGGGCGAAAGCCCGTGGGAAGTTTGGAAACATGCCCCCAGTGAATCGCGTCACGTCGCCACGAGTGGCAGCGGAACACGTGTCTTAGCCCAACGACCGAAATAGTCTGCCCCTTAATCATGTTAAACTTACGACTAAATAACCCCCGCCGCATTTTGTGTTTCGGTGCCCATTCCGACGACATTGAAATCGGGGCGGGCGGAACGCTGTTGCGATTGTTGCAAGAGAACCCGGGCATTCATGTCGATTGGGTCGTGTTCAGTGCGTCGTCAGAGCGAAAAGAGGAAGCCCGTCGCAGTGCGGAATTATTTTTGAAAGATGCGGGTTCGTCGAACGTCGTGATTCAGAATTTCCGCGACAGCTACTTTCCGTATCAAGGGGCAGAGATTAAAGCGTTCATCGAATCGCTGCGGGTGGAAGCGGCACCCGACGTGATCTTCACCCACCGCCGCGAGGATGCTCATCAGGACCATCGAACGCTGGCGGAATTATCGTGGTGTGCGTTTCGAAATCACTTGATTTTGGAATATGAAATTCCCAAGTACGAAGGCGATTTGGGGCATCCCAACCTCTACGTTCCCCTCTCGCGGGAAATCAAAGAACGCAAAATTGACGTCCTACATGAGGCCTTTGTGACGCAGCGAGAAAAGCCGTGGTTCACCCGCGATACGTTCGCCGCGATCCTCCGCCTGCGCGGGGTCGAGTGTCACGCGGCGGAACATTTCGCCGAGGCGTTTTATTGCCGAAAGGCAATTTTGTAGTGCTTTGTCACGGCTGAAACGAGGGATGTAGGTGCCGTGTGCCACTGGCTCGGCCCCTTGATCTTAACACATCTCTGCTAGCATCAAAAAACGCCGGGAAAACGCATGTGCGAAAACTGAACACTCAAAACGCGAAAGTCGATTTTCCCGATGTTT
>JAYUFG010000465.1:0-3791 GCA_043738845.1 Planctomycetaceae bacterium | reverse complement strand
GAAGCGTTGGGCTGGCGGATAGATTCGTTTGGGTTGAATGACCTCAAATCGGCCAATTCCCGTGAAAAACTGGCTGGTTTCTCGCAAAAACTGCTATCGTCCCAGAGAGAAGTGATTGCTACAATCCTGCCCCACTGGGACCAAGGACGGTCCCGACCCATGCGTTCTGGCACGCCGAACGCCCCTCCCGCGCACTACTCCTGCCATGAATTCTTCCTTCGCTCATTTGTTTGCGTATGCGGCTGTTGTTTGTCTGTTGAATGCGGGACTCGCATTCGCCGGAGGACCGGCTGGAAATCCTCCCCGGCCAAATGATCCCGGCGCGAATCCGAACAATCCGGCGGGTGTACAACTAACACCGCAGCAACAGGCTCAGTTACAAAACCAATCGCAAAGCTTGCCTCTCACCGCGCAGCAACAGGCCCAACTTCAAGCCCAGGCTCAACCTCGTCCGGGGCAACCCGCGCAACCGACTCAGCCACAGCAGCCGCCTGCTCCGCCATTTGTTTTGACGCCGCAACAACTGGCGGAAGTCGAAACACTCTTGAAAGCCTGGGAGCAAAAGCAGGTTAAGACATTTACCGCGGCGTTCACACGCTGGGACTATGATCTGAATTTCGGTCCGAAGAACAAAGACTTTTTGTTTCATGAAGCGTCGGGCCAAGTTAAGTATCAAGCTCCCGACAAAGGGCTGTTCCGGATCGACAAAATCAAACAGTACAACGATAAGAAGGACGCTTACGAAGAGGCCCCCGACGCAATTCAGGAATGGCGGAGCGACGGCAAGGCGATCTATGAGTTTGAATATCGAAAAAAACAACTCGTCGAACACAAGCTGCCGCCCGACATGCAAGGCAAAGCGATCATCAACACGCCGCTCCCGTTTGTGTTCGGTGCGGAAGCGGAAAAGATCAAGGAGCGTTATTGGGTCAGGATCGTGACGCCTGCCAATCAGGCGGGCAAGGTCTGGCTTGAAGCCGTTCCCCGTTGGCAAAAAGATGCGGCGAATTTCGAGCGGGTCGAAATCATCTTGAGCGAAAAAGAATTGGTTCCCGTCGCGTTGCAATTGTACATGCCGGGCGGACGTGAGCGACAGGTTTACATGTTCACACCCGTCAAGGAGATTTGGAATCCGTTCGCTCCCGGCTTTGCTTCGCCCAGCACGCCGTTTAATTGGAAGCGGGTCGTGGACGATCCATCGCAATCGCCCGCAGAACTGCCAGGCACGACGACGCCGAACTTCAACGATCCGAATCGTCAAGCGAAACAGCCGCCCCCAGCGAATGCGCTGCCGCGAAAGTAAGAGACGGGCATCAACGCTGGTCAATCGGCGTACAGGCACGAACAGCGGGACCGATGTAATGCGACATCGGGCGAATGATCCGGTTGTTCGCCAATTGTTCCATGACGTGTGCCGACCAACCGGCGACGCGCGCGACGACGAACAGCGGCGTGTAAAGTTCGACCGGCAGCCCAAGATAGAAATAAAGTCGCGCACTGGGCCAATCGACGTTGGGCGGAATCGTCTTTTTTTCTTGGGCCATCACCCGCTCGATCACTTCGGCAGTTTGCTCCAGTGCTATGTTGCCCGTCGCTTCGGCCAGTTTCGCGCACAGCGGTTTGATGAATGTCGCACGGGGGTCGCCCGTTTTGTAAACACGATGACCAAAGCCCATCACTTTCACTTTGTTGGCCAGGGCGTTGCGAATCCAGGCTTCCGCATTTTCTGGATCGCCCGCTCGTTGCAGAACTTCTAAGACTCGTTCATTCGCACCGCCATGTAGTGGCCCTTTGAGCGCACCGATGGCAGCCACGACGGCCGAATGCAAATCGGACAGGGTCGAAGCAACAACGCGGGCGGTGAACGTCGAGGCGTTGAACTCATGCTCGGCGTACAAAATGAGCGAAACGTCCATCGCGCGGACGGTCGTCTCGTCGGGCGACTTGCCATGAATCAGCCACAACAAATTGGCCGCGTGCGAACCATGTTGTCGAGCGGCGACCGGCTCTGTTCCCTGTCGAAAACGATGGGCGGCCGCCAGAATCACGGGCAACTGTGCAAGGAGCCGTTCGGCCTTTCGCAGACTGGCGGCTGGTTCGTTGCTGGTTATCTCTAGATCCCAATGAGCCAAGAGACTCGTCCCGGTCCGCAGCACGTCCATCATGGACGCGGTCGGCGGAAGTTGTTTGAGAATCGCGATGATCTCTGGCCGAACTTCTCGTGACGCCGCAAAGAGTCGTTCTTGAAAGGCGTTCAACTCCGCCCGTTTGGGCAGTTCGCCATGAAGCAGCAAATACGCCACTTCGTCGTAGGTCGTGTGAAGGGCCAGGTCTTCAATATCGTAACCTCGATAATGAAGTCCGTCCGCCAACGAGCAGACGGCCGTTTCGCCCGCCACGACGCCCGCCAAACCCAAATGATCTGTCACTGTGGTCATGGTCGAAAAATGGTTTGAGGTAGAGCCTGTGAATGAATTGATTTGCGAACGAAAAGGTAGGGTCCGCTGTGCGGACCATTAGTATACGCGATCCGATAGTTTGGTGAACGAGTGGAATGTTTCGCGAACTCTTGGTCCGCACAGCGGACTCTACAATTTTTCATTGGCGAAATCCAATTCATTCACAAACTCGGAGAGGTCTCAACTTCCAAAATACTCGCGGTCGCGAGATTCGTAATCGTCGTAGCCGATCAGGTCGTACAGTTCCTGTCGGGTTTGCATCATATCGACCATGCTCGCTTGGGAACCTTCATCGGCGAGCAGAGCCAACGCAGCTTCGACCGCCTTCATCGCGATCCGCATGGCCGTGACCGGGTACAGGATAACCGAATAACCAAGGCCCGCCAGCTCGTCCAAGGTGAGCAAAGGACTCTTGCCAAACTCGGTCATGTTGGCGACGAGAGGAACGTCGATCTGGCTGGCGAATTTTTCAAACTCGCGTTTGTCTTGCAGGGCTTCCGGAAAAATCCAATCGGCACCCGCCTCGACATATCGCTGCGCTCGCTCGACCGCTTCGTCAAAACCTTGGACGCTGCGAGCATCGGTGCGGGCGATAATCACGGTGTTCGGATCGCGCCGGGCGGCGACGGCGGCGCGAATTTTCGCCGCCATACTGTCCACAGTAACGAGCGACTTGCCGGATAAATGACCGCACCGCTTGGGCAATTGCTGATCTTCGAGTTGAATAGCCGCGGCCCCAGCAGATTCTAACTCACGAACGGTCCGCTCGACGTTGACGGCTTCGCCAAAACCGGTGTCGGCATCAACGATCACGGGCAACGTCACGCTCCGCGTCAGATAGCTCGTATGTTGAACGAGTTCCGTCAGGGTGAACAGACCCACATCGGGCAGGGCAAGCGTCCCGGTCGAAAACGCGGCCCCGGAAAGGTACATCGCATCGAAGCCCGCTTGCTCGATCAGCTTGCCGACGAGCGGGTTGAACGCGCCGGGAACCTGAATCGTATTATCCTCGACGAGACTGCGGAGAATTTTGCCGGGTGAAGTAGCCACCGAAGAACCTTTGTGAAATGGGGACGTCTTGCTCCTCTCGAATCATAGGCGAAAGAGGGGGCTGGCGGCAAGTTATCGGGGAAGGGATCGTCCGGGGTGCTGGCATAAAAATGACCACGCGCACGCGATCACAACGGATGGACGTCAACGTCTTTTGTAGAGGTTTTTCGCCAACTCTGGGTCTTAGAGGCTGTTTGTAAAAAGCTAGCAACGTCGCTGGGGATTCGGTGGGCGATAAATTCGGTGGAGCATCAGTTGGATCATCGCGATCTGAATCATGGC
>JAYUFG010000464.1:0-10019 GCA_043738845.1 Planctomycetaceae bacterium | reverse complement strand
TGGCCCAATCCAGGCGACGCAGTTTAACTCACAATACGCCAATTCTCCTATTGACGTTTTCATGACCCTCCCACCGACGCAAAAGCTGACGTGGTCCCTCTGCCTTGTTCGAGGTAGATTGAGCTTTGACGGCGGGCAGGTTGCGTGGCTAAACTGACGTGTGTTACGAATCACGCACCGCCACATCTGTTTCACATGGCCCAGCCACCGTTCATCGCGATTGACATCGGCAACACTCGAACCAAGTTCGGGCTGTTCGACGCAACTGCGTCGCAGAGCTTTCCGTTGCCGACTACGACGCTGGAAATTGCGACGGGCGTTGGAGCGAATGAGGAGTCGGAAACGTGGCTGTCAAAACATTGTGGCGGCGAGCGAAAGGATCAAGTTGCTTTCTGGATTGGGAGTGTTCACCGTGAAGCCACGGCGAAATTAGCAGCTTGGTTGGGCGAACGAATCCCAGTGAATCGTGTTCACATCCTCCAATTCAAAGACTTTCCGATCACGTTGGCCGTCGATCATCCAGAAAAGCTTGGCCTGGATCGCATTGCCGGAGGGCTTGCCGCAGGTCGTTTGCGTTTGCTTGATCGTGGGGAAGCAATTCCTAGTCCGGGAGTAACGTCTCTGGATCGCGCAGCGATTGTCGCCGACTTGGGAAGTGCGCTGACAGTCGATCTAATTTCCGCCGAAGGCGTCTTTCGCGGCGGGGCGATTTTGCCAGGGATCGGCATGAGTGCCCGGGCATTGCACGATTTCACCGATCAACTTCCGCTGATCCCGATGAGCGAATTGAGCGAGCCGGTCCCGCCCGTTGGCGTGGACACGGTTCGGGCGATGCGGTCTGGTTTGTACTGGGGAGCCGTGGGAGCGATGCGGGAATTGATCGCCCGACAAAGTGAAGGACTCGCTGTGCCGCCGCACGTTTTCTTGACCGGCGGAGCGGCACCAGCCGTGGCAAAATTGCTGAGCGGGACTGCCCGTTATGAACCGCATCTCGTTCTGTCGGGCATTGCACTGGCGGCCCAAGCCCAGCACCTATGAACGGTCCGCCACCAACATTTGCCGGTGTGCTGACGCCTTCCGGTCGAGGAGCCGTCGCAACCGTCCTGGTCGATGGTCCGCAGGCGGTTGAATTTGTCTCGCGGGAATTTGTTCCCGCCCTGCGGCGACTGGGCGAAGAACTGCCGGAGAACAAAATCGTCTTCGGACGCTGGGGGCAAGTGCCGGGCGAAGAAGTGGTCATTGCTCGACGATCGGCGAACAAGGTCGAGATTCATTGTCACGGCGGGGTCGCAGCTTCGGCGGCGATCTTGCGTTCGCTCGTGTCTCACGGGGCAATGATTCAAACCTGGCCCGAGTCTCTTTCGCGTGAGGAATCCGATTTCATTCGACGCTCCGCGCGGATTGGTCTTGCTCAGGCAACGACCGAACGAACAGCGAACATTTTACTCGACCAATATCACGGTGCATTGCGGCGGAAAATCGATGCTGCAAAATTGCTCGTGGCTGAAAATGATTCAGCGGCGGCAATCGCCGGGCTGGAAGAATTGCTGCGGTTTGCACCGCTGGGATTGCACCTAACGAAGCCGTGGCAAGTCGTGCTTGCTGGCCCGCCCAACGTAGGAAAAAGCAGTCTGATCAATGCGCTCGTTGGGTACGACCGGGCAATTGTCTTCGATCAGCCCGGCACGACGCGCGATGTGGTCCGAGCGAACACGGCCTTCGACGGCTGGCCGGTTGAACTGGCCGACACTGCGGGCATTCGGCCGAGTGACGATCCACTTGAAACGGTCGGCGTCGAACGAGCGAGGCAACAACTGACCACAGCCGATTGCATTGTACTCGTCTTCGACGCAGCGCAGGACAGGAAAAGCGACGAATTTCGCCTACGTGACGATTACCCGCAGGCGATTGTGGTGTTGAACAAGTGCGACCTGTTGTCGCCAACCTCTCTTTCACAATACGCCTCCGCTCCCTCGCCTGCTAGCCTTTTGACCAGCACAGTTTCCGGTGCAGGACTCTCAGAGTTGCAGCAAAGGATCGTACAGCATTTGGTGCCGGTCGTTCCGTCATCGGGTACTGCGGTCCCATTTACTGCGGAACAAGTTGCCAGTCTGCAATCGGCGCACGATTCTCTCTGCGGTGGCACGATTGTTGCCGCACGGTCGATTGATTCAACTTGGTAAGGATCGGCACATTAAATAAGGTCGTCTTTCGCTCTGCGAAAGGACGTCTTTTCGCGGAGAGAAAGACGACAATGGCGACAGTTATTGATGCGCCGGTCCTAAAGAGCCCATCAGTCTTCGGAACTTTCAACTTTGACATCAAGGGCCTTCAGTCGTTTCTGAATTTCGAGCAGGCGATCGTGGCGATCTTTTTCATCGGGCATTCTGACCGACAGTGTCTCGACATCGATTCGACAAAGGTTTGGCTGGCTGGCGACGTTGGTCAGTTCCTGAGATAGCTTGTCGAAGTCGGCTTTGGCATTCGCCAGGGCGGCCAGAAATCCTTTGTTCAAGGTCGCTCCAAGGTTCGACGAGGCGGTGTCGGAGACCACGAAATCACGTTGATCGGCCATCCCTCGATGTTGAAGATTCTTGAGCAACTGTAACGAGCGCTCCACCAGGGCGCGTCGCATTTTCTCGGTGCTTTCGATCCGGAGCGAATGTGACGCTCGATCCCATTTGGAGTTAAAGAGTCCGCCACTGAAGGCACCCAAGACCGCACCCGCGATGGTGCCGATGAGTGTCGGGACGCCGAGTAAATGCCCGGCCGTTAGTAAATCGACAAACCCTACGGAAACAAATCCGGCGGACGCACCGCCAGCGACTCCGATTCCGAGATGTCGTTTGATCTCATTGCCGAAGAGTTCGGCCTTCCAGAGGGAATTGCGTTCAGCCGGGTCGGTGCGTTGCTCGAGCAGTTCTGGTTTGAATTGATAGGCCGCGACCATTTTCTGAAACCCCTGAGATTCTCGCCGCGCGATGGCTTTGACGAACCGATCTGTCGCTGCTTTTTCAGCACTGTTCTTGTTCGAGGAATCAACTTTGGAAACCTGTTCGCAATAGGTGGAACAATCCAGGAGCATTTCAGCCATTTCGACAATTGCGCTGTGGGCCATGTTTTGCTCGACGGTCTTGCGCCACGCGACGTGCCAGTCAAAGAAGGTTCGATGCAGCGGATCCTTCAACAGAACCCGCACTTTTTCATATAGATCGTGTTCGTGTTCAGGACGATAAAAGTGTGCATCATATTTGACTTCCAAATGATAGTTATTGTGATGCAGAAAATCGGTCCAGGCTAGGTGCGTCGCCGTCGTGCCATTCTTGGTAAAATTGAACATGGGAATGACCGGAACGCCCGATCGGGCCAACAAACGAAAGTCGCACTTCAGACTTTCGGTCGGCTCACAGGTGCCGTCGATGACATACAACACGACCTGACTGGAAATGACTTGATCAAGGGCCTTGAGGTCATCATTGAACTCTTGGCTGTCGGCGAAAAAACGGCGAATGTCGTCGATTTTGAACTGGTCGCCGCAGTGTTCGATGGCCTGTGTTGAGTTTTGGAAGCCGGGCGTGTCGAACATGATCAGGTAAGTCTTGCCGACGATTTTGAATTTCACACCGGAGACCAGCTTGGTAACGCCGGGGAAATCTCGGACCTCACCAAATTCGGGCAGCCGGCACAAAGTCCGCACGACCGACGTTTTGCCATGATTGGCGTGCCCCGCGATGGCGATTATCAATGGGGCGTTTTGAATGTTATCGAGCTTCGTCAGGTCGAAGTCGGGCAGTGTGTCGTCGGGCATGGTGTTGCTTTCTCGGTTCCGGTGTTAGGCACTCGCCCTATTTGACAATCGCCGCAAGCCGACCTCCAGGTCGTGAAGCAAGGCTTGTGTCCCCACGACCGAGTCGATTAAGTTCGGATGGCAATCGGTCAGCAAGTGTTCGAGGGTGTTGGCAATCAGACTTTCGGAATTGCCCTGAAGTTCGAGTACGAGTGCCCAGATAACGTTGGTGCGGACGAGGTCGTCGAGGCAAAGATCGTCGGTCGTGACTTTGGCGACAGCGTTCTTTTCGCCCATATCGCCCCCACCCGGCAGGAAAACTTGGAGTTTCTGTATGAGCGAAGGAAACTGGGCACCCAGAGTCGCGCCCGCAACGAGCAGCCAAACGCTCGCCATCGCGGGAGCGCCGACCAGACTGCCGCTGAGTGCCGCCGCCAGCCCTCCCGCAACGGCCCAACGGCCATCTAGCCCACCGAGGTATCCTTTGAAACAGGCGCACCATTGCTGGGCTTGCTCGACTTTTTCACGGCCCGCCTGTAACAACATCTTGCTACCGTCTTGAAGTTTGTGGATTCCGGCGGAGGCTGGATCGCCCACAGCGGTGAGTACCGTGGCCAAGGGCTGTGACGTGACGTCCATCGCGGCGCACATCTGCGCGAACAGGGTCGCTTCTTGCTGATAAAGGTCTTGGATCTGCTGGTGCAGATTGCGAGTCTCGCTGGCAAGTCGCGCGGCGTCACTCATGCCGACGACCATCTCGGCGGCGTCACGGATCAATTTGCTGGCCTTCTTGAACCTTCCCGCCAAAAGGACGTTCGCCGAACGAGAAGTGACCTGGTCGGGACTGTTTCCGCAGATTGCCTGAAACCGCTGGAGAAGCTCCTGGCGGGACTGGGCGGTAGCAGTCTGGTGGTCAAACTCCAATATCCCATTTTCGCTAAGGCCACATTTCAACAACTCCTGACGCCAGAGCAGTACGCGGGTGCGAATACGCTCGGCGTCGTTCGAGAACTTTGCACGCAGTCGCTCGCCGCCACCCAACACCACAATCGCCTTGAACGGCGTTACGTCAGCCAAGGGTGCCATTGCGGAACGGAGAAAATTCACACATTGACTATCGGGCGAGCCAATCAAATCCACCACGATTGTCATGGTGTGAATCTCCTTGGCACGGCTACGCAACTCGTCGAGGATGAACTGTCGCGAGGAATGATCGTTCGCATTGGATAGCTCAACGACCATGCCAAATGTGGATACGGGGATCACATCTTCCCAGCCTTTCGTCGGAGCTTTGACCTCGTAGCCAAATACGACGGACAAGGTTCGAGAGGACTGAGGCGATGTCGGCTCCTCCAATGCTTGGGGAGCGTCCGGATCAGAGCGGTTTAAGGGAAAATGCGTGGAAACATTCGGAGCGGATTCCGGCACGGCGCGTTGGGCGGCGACGTTTTCTATCTTGGCGGGTATTGCGGCTATCGTGGGTGGGGCCAAGTCGTCCGATGGTCCCATCGCGGAGCCGCGAATATAGCCGAGAACTGTGAAAAAATAGGGCGATGCGACGTTGGGTTGCAACCTGCGAATCTCGGCAAGTTTTTGAAGCCAAGCCACACCT
Source organism: Planctomycetaceae bacterium (assembly GCA_043738845.1). Classification (GTDB taxonomy): domain Bacteria; phylum Planctomycetota; class Planctomycetia; order Pirellulales; family DASRSE01; genus DASRSE01. The sequence goes on along the minus strand of JAYUFG010000464.1, from coordinate 4,620 downwards.
AATAAAATCAGTCGTGGCACCAATCCGTAATAGAGTAGAAAGGCAGCGATGAGGTGGGCACACGTCCCTTTGATCGCGTCGGATTTTGTACTTGCATTGCCACTTAGATATTCCACAAGTTGTTGGTCGGGGACGGGTGTCAGCGGGAGCCATTGAATGGGTGATGTGACAAATTCCAACACGGCCAACTTACGTGATTCGTCGAGCCAGGTCGAAGGCCAGCGAAAGTCATAGACTCGAAACGTGGTCAAGCCAACGAAACAGATCAACACAATCGTACACGTCATGGCCCAGCAAAAATGACTGGTCAACGCGAGGATGCGCGTCAGCAAGGAAAAATGAGTCGAGGCGAGTTTTTCCAAAGCCTGGCTAAAATGCTGCGCTCTTTCGGAGGACGGCGAATTTGGGAAGGCGCGATTCAGTAGTCGCCGCTGGACTTGACCGTAGATGATACGAAACAATCCAAACAGCAAGTAGAAAACCTTGGTACCATCAGCAAGAGCCTGAGCGAACGTCCCTTTGTTTCGGGAGGGATTGTACTTTCCGCGTCCGGGAAAGCAGGCCGCGATCATTACCAACACGGGCGGGATGGCGAACAGAAGGTTCATTCCCAAAAACACGGCGAACCCTTCAATGGAAACTTCAGCCGGCGTTTCGCGCCCCAAGATGTGGATGCAAATCCCGACGTCGGCGACCAACAAGATCATTACGAGTACAACGCGTATGTAAGACAACCACTTCAGACCAAGCTCGACGGTAGCCGCACCGAGGCCATAATCTCTCTGCAAAATTGCATTGGCACGGGTTGCCAAAACTCTTGTGACATCGTCGTCGTCGGAGGTTTTTTCTCCCCTGGACTGAGCGAGTGACAGGTCGATCACTGGCTCAAAACGGGGAGAGTTACCCTCGAGTTCGCGCAATGTGCCGATCAAGAGCAGGCCCGTCGTTGCGCCGATCACAGTATCTGACTGACTCAAAGTTTGTACTCCCAATGCTGCTCTACCATCGTAAACTTCCTGCGCAACGCATCTGGAAGAAGGTCAAGCGTCAACGACGCATGATCGAACTGACGACCGAAAATAGGCGAAACGTTCACGGCCGCCCTTCGGCCTCCAATTGCTGTTTGGCAGACGTGATTTTTTGCAGCGTCTCGGGCGACACCTCAGGGCTTTTCACGTCCAGCGACTCAATCGTTTTCGATAGGATGCTCGCGACTAAAGTGCGACTGACCGATTTGTGATTAGCGGGAATCACATACCACGGCGCGTGTTTCGTACTCGTCGCCGACAAACATTCTTCGTAAGCTCGCATGTACTCGTCCCAGTGGGCCCGCTCCGAAAGGTCGGCGGGAGAGAACTTCCAATTTTTGGAAGGATCGTTAATGCGGTCAAGGAACCGTTGCCGCTGTTCTTCTTTCGAGATGTTCAAAAATATCTTGACGATTCGCGTTCCGTTGCGGCTGAGATGGTGTTCAAAGTTGTTGATATCCTCGTATCGCTTGTCCCAGAACTTGTCGGTCGGATCGCTTTTGGGAAGTCGTTGACTCGCCAGATAATTCGGGTGAACCTTCACGACGAGGACTTCTTCATAGTACGACCGATTGAAAATACCGATTCTTCCGCGCTCGGGCAAAGCCTTCATACAACGCCACAGAAAATTATGATCAAGTTCTTCGGTCGATGGCTGTTTGAAGCTGAATACCTGACACCCTTGCGGATTCAACCCCGACATGACGTGCTTGATCGTCCCGTCCTTGCCAGCAGCGTCCATCGCTTGCAGAATCAACAGAACCGACCAAGTGTCGGCGGCGTACAGGCGTTCTTGCGCGGTCGCCAGTTCCTTAACCTCTTCGGTCAAGAGTTGCTCGGCGAGTGCCTTGCGTTCGGCCTTCGGCGTTTTCGTATCGCCCGCCCAGGAGGGATCGAAATCAGCGAGGCGGAGTTTTTCTCCCACCGGAACGCGACAAGAGTCAATCATATCGTCGAGTGATTTCATGTTATTGCGTTTCGTTGTGTGTCATGGCGATCGGAGTGATGATGTTCCCAAGCCGACGGGCGCGGTCCTATTCGTCAGGGCGTACTGCACCATTGTGGCACGATTGGGAAGTATTTCCTAGAGTTGAGCCGCGACTTCGGGTTGGCAATTCGTCTGAATTGTTTATCATGGGCCGGTTGTCGCGTGCTTCACTCCTCTACCAGGAAGACCTCTCGATGCTAACTCCCGCCGAAGAACTCGGCCTGAGCGGTTTAAGTCTCGACAGTCGCGTGCGGAAGGTATTTTACGCCTTGCCCGACGAGACGATTCGTGAATTGACCCGGCGGATGAGCGAAGAGGCGACCCGTCGCAATTTGACCTATCTTCGCGATGGTCAAGAAGAGACGGTGCGAATTTTACTGCGGCCGACGGGTGTGATGCCGGACCAGTTGGCCTATCTGCATTACGTCTCGCTGACGATTTTGAACGCGCTCAAGCGGCTGCCCGACTTGTACATTCAAGACCCGGCGATTCGGACGGTCGTTCCTTTGAGTGAAGACGAAGAACGCTGGTTGTACGACACCTGGGGACCGAGCCAACGGGAATTAAATCCGGTTCTCGGTCGGCTCGATGCGATGGTCGAGTTCACCAGTCCAATGTGGAAAGAGTCACTGAAATTTGTCGAACCAAATTTAAGTGGCGTAGGCGGGATTCATTACGGGCCAACTTCTGAGCAGTTGCTGGCGGAGATTGTCCTGCCCGTCATGCAGCAAATCGATCCGCAATTGCAAATGGAAGTTGGCCAAGACCTCCGCGAGTTGTTCATTCAAGAGGTTCTCGACCATCTCGAAGCCCTCGGCCGCAAGGCCCAAAACGTCTGCTTTATCGAGCCGAAGTACGCTGGCTCTGGCCCGAACGAGCAAGGTCCGCTGAAAGAGTATTATCTCGCTCGGCACGGAATGCACATCATGCACGCCGACCCGAAAGAGTTGTACCTGAAACAAGGAGAGGTCTGGTACGAAGACCGACAGATTGATATTGCCTATCGCGATTACGAGGTCCGCGATATTCTCGCGCTCGAGCGGGAGCAAGGCGTAGACATCGAGCCGCTCCGCACGTTGTTTCAGCAGAATCGAATTATCTCGACGATGGCGGGCGACTTTGACCACAAAAGCTGTTGGGAGATTCTCACCGATGCTCAATTCGCTAAACGCCATTTCACCTCCGAAGAACGACAAGTTTTCCGGCGACATATTCTGTGGACCCGAATCCTTTCGGAACGCAAGACGATGTTGCCGCATGGAGAATCGGGCGACCTATTGAAGTTTGTCCTGCGGGAACAAGAGATTTTGGTCATCAAGCCGAATCGCTCTTACGGCGGCGAAGGTGTTCTCATCGGTCACTCGGTCAGTAAGGAAGAATGGGCGGTCGCCGTCGCGCGGGCCGTCGCCGACGATCAACAGTGGGTTGTGCAACGGCTCGCGGCGATTCCGGTCAGTGAATTTCCAGTCGTCGATGCGGATGGTCAAGTTCACATCGAGCCGTTTTACACGGTGATGGGTTTCGCGCCGACGAAATTCGGTCTTTCGATCATGGGCCGCGCATCGCAAAAGCAGGTCGTCAACGTCGCCCAGCGGGGCGGGATGTGCGCGATTCTCGTCGGACGACCGACCGGACGACTATTCGGTCCGAAGTGACGAGCGAAGTTACTCCGCGCCCTGTTCCAACAAGGTACGATACTGGTGACGAACGTTTTTTTGTGAGCAGGAAAGGACTTATGAATCAATAAGTCTCGCGACTCGCAGTGCCTACTTACTCAAACGACGTATCCATTCCGAGGCGGCACTTCAGCTCTTCAAATTGCTGATAGTATTGGTCGCTCGACGAGTGAACATGCTCGGCCTCGGTGATGAACTTCATTTTTTCATCGCACCGCAGCCGCTGCTCACGCAGGACTTCTTCAAAACCGGTCAGGTCGTTGCCGTAAGCAATCAGCAGCTTATGCTCGTCGAATTGGACTTCCAGCGGAATGCCCGGGTTGAGAACAGCAATTCCCGTGCAGCCGTCGTTGAGCAATAGGTCTTCGAAATCCCACAGGATGCTCTTCAGGACGGGCAGGTCAATGTTCTCGCGATAAAGATCGGTGTGACCCCGGCTGTCGCGGTTGTGGCTCGTTTCCAACACGACGTCCACTTCCCAACCGAGCGGGTCGAGCAAGTCCATAAACGCTTCGAACAATTGTTCGCGTGAGGCCGAGGCCATCAGCACGGGAACACGGGTCTTCGTTTGTTCGTCGCTATAAACATCGTGACGAAAACCAGCCGCCGGTACGACTTGCAAGTCATACGAAGGACGAATGGCGTTGGTCAACGTGTAATTTCCATAGCGGGCGACGTTTAAGTGGGCTTCAAGCTGATCTTCCGAAAGACGCTCGAAGCTGCTCGTGGTCTGCGATTGCGCTCCATCGCGAAAAACATTGCGGAATAATTTTTTCAGGAAACCCATCGGCGAATCTACCTCTTGGAGCTTGCCCGAAAAAGGATCGTCTTTTTGTTCTGCGCGTAGGCCTCGCACCACCAGCCGTCGAGCACCGAGAGGTTCAGGCCGCCGGAGGGCGGAAGTTTCATGCCGCTGGTGCCGCTGGCT
>JAYUFG010000463.1:0-3807 GCA_043738845.1 Planctomycetaceae bacterium | reverse complement strand
TCAATGGTCAACCCGCAGTTGTTGAACGGATCAACGGAGATTTTCTGGGTTGCGCCGTTCCGGCCGGAGCGAGTGAAATTGTCTTCGACTTTCAACCGACCAGCCTCACAATCGGCAAAATCGTTAGTTTCTGTGGGCTATGTTTGTTAGGGATCATTTACTGTGTTCGCGGGTTTCGACGATTAACATCAAAGCCGTCCCCTTGGAATGAACGTAACCTTGGCGAGCTTTGCGCCTTTGCGTGAGACTTATTTCCTCGCAGGGAAACGAAAATATCTCATGCAAAGGCGCAAATCTCGCCAAGAGTACTAGGCAACCGACAGAATCCGTCCTTCCAAAAAACCAAGAATGACGAGTCGCTTCCAACGACGAAACTGATACCTCACTTAGCGTGAGGCATCCAAACCGACGGCTGAGGCGTCCCTTTGTACAAGCGGCGTCGCGCCGCTTTTGAAACGCGGCGAGACGCCGCGTGTACAAGGTTTACCAAATATGAATTCTTTCGACCCTCATCAAGTTCGACCAACGCTCGACGAAGCTCTCATTAGCATCGTGCTGCCCGTCTACAACGAGGCCGGTGCCTTGGCGGAATTGACCGGGCGAATTTCTGAGTCGTTACGCCCACTCGCCCGGTTCGAGATTATCTTTGTCAACGACGGATCACGGGATGACAGCCCGCATATACTCGATTCGCTGGCCCAACATCATGCCGAAGTTCGAGTGATTCATCTGTCGAGAAATTTCGGGCAACAGGCCGCCGTTCAAGCTGGTTTGTGTCATGCTCGCGGCGACGCTGTCGTGCTGATGGATTCCGATTTACAAGACGCGCCGGAGACGATCCATCATTTTATTGAACGCTGGCAAGATGGTTTTGACGTTGTGTATGCGGTCCGCAAAAGCCGCCAAGAAAGTTGGTGGAAGCGAATTCTGTTCGCCGGGTTTCATCGCTTTTTGGCTGGGATCGCCGACACGTCGATCCCTCCACACGCCGGTTTGTTCGGCTTAATGGACCGCCGCGTGGTCAGTGAAATCATTGCTCTCGGCGAACATGATCGTTATCTTCCTGGTTTGCGTTCCTGGGTCGGCTTTCGGCAAACGGGGGTGGAGATCGACCGCCAAGCTCGCTACGACGATCAACCGCGAGTTTCCCTGCGAGGCTTGTGGCAACTGGCCAAGACGGCGATTTTTTCGTTCTCGTCATTTCCGTTGCGTGTGTTTTCGTTCATCGGGTTCGCGGCAATGTTCGTGTTCTTTTTGATTGGTGGGTTCTCGCTATATTGCAAGCTGTTCACCAGCTTGGCGATTCCCGGCTGGACGACACACGTCCTGACGGCTAGTTTCTTTGGTGCGATCAACGCCCTCGGCATTAGTATGTTGGGCGAATATGTGATCCGCATTTACGATCAAGTCCGCCGGCGACCCCTCTTTGTCGTCGCTCGCACCATGAACGTCGGTCCGGTCGCGTTGCACGAAACAATGGCATTGCCAGCGGCGGGCGAACTGACCCCCGCATTTGCCGAATAGGCAAGTCAATTCGCGACAATCATTGATAGAGTCGCGCACGCCAAGCGAAAGGCGACACTAGTTGATGCCCCGTTCCTTATGGCAATTCCGCCTCGGACAGTAGCTTTCCTGCATGGTCTTTTGCCGAGAGAACCGGCTCGGCCATTGGCCACTCGACGCCAATCGCCGGATCGTTCCATAAAATGGTCCGCTCATGGGCGGGGGCATACAGCTCCGTGCATTTGTACGTCACGTCGGCGAATTCACTCAGAACGCAAAAGCCGTGAGCAAAGCCGGGCGGGATAAATACCTGTCGCAACGTCTCGTCGTTCAGTCGCGTCCCGTACCAGTGGCCAAACGTCGCCGAGCCGCGACGAATATCGACCGCCACGTCAAAAATCTCGCCCCGCACGACTCGCACCAGTTTCCCCTGCGGCTGATGCACCTGATAATGCAGCCCTCGCAACACGCCGCAAGTCGAGCGGGAATGATTATCCTGCACGAACTGCCAATCGAACCCGGCCTCGCGGAGCTTAGTTTCGTGAAACGTCTCGACGAAAAACCCGCGGGCATCGCCGAAGACCTTCGACTCTAAAATCACAATGCCGGGCAATGATGTGGGGATAACCTGCATTCGATGGACCTAAGTTTGGTTGCTATTGTAACGTTATTTCACCATAGCGATGTCCGTGCATACAATCTCCGACTATGTACAGAGAAGCGATTGCAATAGCGACAGCGATCCACCTCATATTCCCGCCACGAAAGAACACAAGTACACAACATACGTCGGCGAACAACATACAGGAGATGGAGACAAGGAACACATTGCGATAGTTTCCCCCGGCGACAGTGATGTTTTGACAAACCAGCGACGTGCACATGCAGAGTCCCGCATAGTACAGGAGCGTTCCGCTTGAAACTCGCATCATTGCATCGCTCCGAAACTCAAAAATGGATGGATGTTACGGCACGAGCTTTCACTTCTTCTTTCATCATGGCACGCAAATAAAAAAACATCCCCGACAGTTTATTGTGTCGCATTCCGATTTGTCGGACGGGTTTTTTTATTTCTTCTCCGCCACCGGCAGCAATTTCCCCAGGGGCGAAAGTCCGGCCGCTTTCCAAACCGTGTCGAGAGCTTGGCCCGTCGTGCGGACGATGGCTTCGCGGCCGAGTCCTTTGAACCGCGCCGGGTGCGGCGCAGGTGTGATCGGGCCAGCGTAGCCCATCTCGGCCAGAGCGACGAGCAATGCGGGACTGTCAATCGTGCCGACTTCGCCGGGAAGCAAACGAGTTTCTTCGTTCAGAGGGTGTTCGCTGTCGGTGGCAACATCGGCCAAGGCAACGGTCACGATTCGCTCACCACCCAGCTTGCGGAGTTGTTCGAGCGTTCCGCCCGTCACGTGCCAACTCCAAGCGTCGAATGCGATCCCGACGTTGTTGGTCCGCATCATGCCGAGCAACATGGCGACGGCATCGAACGCATGAATGAATTGATAGGCGGCGTTTTGGCGATACTTCGGATCGACGCGAATCTCGACACCCAGTTGAATTTTGTGCGGGGCCAAGATATCAGCGATTTCATTCAGCCGGCGGCGATGAAACTCAAAGTTTTCGTGATACGGCCGCAGGTCGTTCGCCGGAGCAATCGTCGTTACGCAGCGAGTTCCACCCAACGACGCGACGAGTTCCGCCACGGCAGGCAAGGCGGCTGCCCCTTGTCGAAAGAGATCGTCATCTTCGTCCCAGACGGTCGGCAAGCGAAAACTGCCAATTTTCAACTTGGCACTGTCGAGAAGCCGCCGAGCGTGTGGCAAGCCCTTCGACTTCACCTGTTCTTGAAAATCGTTCAGGTCAAGGTCCACTCCTTTGAACCCGAACGACAAGGCCAACTCGATAACTTCACTCTGTCGGCCGGACATCCCCAGCGCAACCGTACTCAAATTCTTATACATTCCGTTTCCTGATTCGATGGATGGGCCGACGGCACGAAGGGTGCTTCTCCCGCAGAGAGAGGGGAAAAAGGCCGACCATATTCTTAATCGCCCTTAACTCCTTCATTATGGCGAATTCCTGTCCGGATTCAACCGGGTAAGATTTTTGCGTGATTATGGCGAGAAAAGGCCCGGCCGATCGTCGAATAAGCTCCATGCCGCCGAAACACCCCGGAGTCGCTCTTGCAAAAACGAAGCGTCTCGAAATGTTCAAATGACTTCCACGAGGCCGTGAATTTATTGGACGGCGCGTCATTCGTCCGTTGTAGGGTCCGCTGTGCGGACCGAGAGTTTGCGAATCATCCGG
>JAYUFG010000462.1:0-10066 GCA_043738845.1 Planctomycetaceae bacterium | reverse complement strand
CGTAGGCTTCAAAACAAATCCCGTCGGCCCACTTCAGGCGGTCTAGTTTTTGGAGACAGGGCGTAGGCTGGGTAGTGTAGGGGATCATGTGGTTCTCTATGATGCGATCAATCTTGCCGATTAGGTAAACTTTATCGGTTGTATCGCCTGTGTTATCGGCAAACCGCAATCGGGGCTTTAGAGAAAGCGGGGAAAGTTTGCGGTCGGGCTGATGCTTAGCCGCCGCGACCACGCGGCTTCGCCCGTCGTGGACGACGGGGCTAAGCGAAACGGGCTAAGCGAAGCGGGCTAAGTCAAAGTTGCTGTGGCCAATCACCGACTAATCGTTGTGACGCCGTCCCGTTTGCAACGCAATCGACGGCGTGCGGCCCAGCAACAGAATTTCTTTACCCTCGCGGGCAAAACGTCGTTGGCGTACGAGTATCTGCACATCGGATGGCAGACTGGATTGGACTTCCTCCAAATAGTCTGCGGGAACGACGACAAATCGGTCATCGCCACTTGCTAGAAAATTTGCCACGTCGCGAGGCTCACTGAAAAAGTTGACATGTTTTTGGGTATAATAGACGAGACTCGATGCGCTGTAGCGATACGACGCCAATTGCCAATGATCGGGCCGCAGTTCACGAACGGCCGCGATAAGTGGCACACTATTTTGATGTTCGCCAACTCTCGCGGCACCGATGCCCCAGATACCATAGCCGAGCGCAACCGCCGTCGCACAAAGTGTGACCATCGCACGGTGGGCCTGTTGTCGTTCGTTGAACCAAAAGGCCACACCAGCACCGACCAATGGCACAATACCCAGCCCGCCGAGCCAACCTTCGCCCGGCACCAAGCGTTGCGCAGCAATCGGCAGTGCGACGATCACCGCGATGCCAAAGACACCTAGCACCGGCAGTCCGACGCGAAGCCAGATCTTCGTGCGAGCTGGCTTGGCGATCCAACGATCCACAAACGCACCGGTCATTAACGCCAGGGCGGGATAGGCGGGCAAGACGTAACTCGGCAACTTCGTCGCCGCACATGAGAACGCACCGACGACGACCACCAGCCAACAGATTAGAAATACATCGGAAGAATATTCGACCGATCGGTGACGGATTCGTGAGAGCGAGAATGTGATACCGGCCGGAAGCAAAATCGACCACGGCATGAAGCCTAGGAGGATCGTCAGCGGATGAAAATAAATCGGTCCCTGATGGCCGTGCATCCCATTTCTAAAATGTCGCATATTGTAGACCAGAAAAAACTCGCGGGTCCACTCGCCATCGGTCCGCAAATGAACTGCGACATACCACGGCAACGCAACCAAGGTCACGACCGCGAACAATGTTAGCGGACGCAATGACCATGTTGCGCGACAAAAATTGAGGCCGAGATTTTTGAGCCACCGTCCATATTTTCCCAAACGACCGCTCGGTGAATTTTTGATTGGGGCGTCGCGATGCGTGTGGCCAGTCATTGCCAGTAGATAAAGTCCGATCATCGCAACCGGCAACAGCACGCCGAGCGGGCCTTTAGTTAACACGGCCAAACCCATCGCCCCATACATGCACGCAAAGCTGAGCCAGCGTCGGGGAACCAAACTATTCAACTCGCTGTGAGCAAATGGATTGCCCGCAGGCAATGGTCTGGCTGGCGGAGCACCCTGCACAAATGCAAACACCGACAAGGTAATACAGAACACGAGCAGTGAGTCAGCGGTCGCAGCCCGTCCGGAAACGTCAAAAATGATTGCCGTACACAAAATGATCGCAGCCCAAAGCCCGACCTCTGCTCGAAACAGTCGTCGACCGATGTGATAGGTTAAGAGTGTGGTGCCAAGAGCCAAGAGGGCGGCCGGGAACCGCGCCGCAAATTCATTGTCGCCCAGCACTTCGTAGCTCGACATCATGAGCCAATAGACGAGGATTGGCTTATGGGCACTGAGTTTCTGATTAAACGTCGGCACGACCCAGTCATCCCGACCGAGCATTTCACGAGCACAGGTAGCATTATCCGCCTCGTCCTGGTCAAACAGTCGCGCACCCCCCAGGTTGCAAAACAGCACCAAGCCCGCGGCGGCGGCGATCCAGAGTTGATGACGAACGATTTGCGGCATTTCAGCAATCCATTGCGAAGGTCCGGCACATCCATAACGGTAGATTGTCGCCTTTCACACCGTGGAAGGACGTCCTTCGGGGAGCATACGACAACCATTATTTAGATTCTACCCCGAACGTATGATTCAACAACACGCGCTGCATGTTCTCATCGTGGGCGGGAATTTAGGAGCTTAAAATAGATTGGTCAAGACAACTTTGGACAGTGCGCGGCTATTTTCTTTCGCACGATTCGCCATTTCAATCACCAACGACGCAATCCGCGCGAACTTTCTATACCGCCACGCGAGCGTTTTCAAAGGCCGTGATCTTAGGTTCGTGTTTGAGCGTCATGGCGATGTCGTCAAGTCCATGAAGAAGGCAATTCCGTCGCGACGGATCGACCTTGAACGGAATGTTCAGACCGGTTGAATCGGTCACGACGCATTTTTCCAGATCGACAGAAAGTTGATAGCCTGGCTGCTTCGCAACACGGCTGAACAGGTCGTCCACTTGCGTTTCGCTCAATTGGATCGGCAGGACGCCATTCTTAAAACAGTTGTTGAAAAAAATGTCGGCGAAGCTCGGCGCGATGACTGCCCGCAGGCCGTAATTTTCAATCGCCCAAACGGCGTGTTCACGGCTGGAGCCGCAGCCAAAATTGCGGCGGGCTAAGAGAACGGACGCACCCGAGAATCTGGGTGAATTGAGCTCAAACGCCGGGTCGGGTGTTTCTCCGTCGGCCAAGTATCGCCAATCGTAGAACAGAAACGGGCCATATCCGGTCCGCTCGATCCGTTTAAGAAACTGTTTGGGAATGATTTGATCGGTATCGACATCCGCTCGATCGAGAGTGGCGACAAGACCGGTATGGGTGGTGAAGGGTTGCATGTGGGAATTGGCGGATGAAGGAATTTTGTCGAGAGGAACGCAATGTTTAATAGCGATTCGAAGCGGCAAGATGCCGCTTGCACTTTGGTTAGTTGAACTTCCAGTCGCGAATATCAACGAAGTGGCCCGCTACTGCGGCGGCGGCGGCCATTGCGGGAGAAACGAGGTGCGTCCGGCCACCTTTTCCTTGGCGACCTTCAAAATTGCGATTGCTCGTCGAGGCACAACGCTCTCCGACGGAAAGCTTATCCGGGTTCATCGCCAAGCACATGCTGCAACCGGCCTCGCGCCAATCGAAACCGGCCGCCCGGAAAATCTTGTCGAGACCTTCTTGCTCTGCCTGGGCTTTCACTTCACCACTGCCGGGAACGACCATTGCATTAACACTTCCAGCGACTTTGTGCCCCTTCACGACGGCGGCCGCGCTCCGCAGGTCCTCAATCCGGCCGTTCGTGCAAGAGCCGATGAAGACGCGATCCACGTAAAGTTCCGTGAGCGGCGTTCCAGCCTTTAAGCCCATGTACTCGAGCGCGCGGGCGGCCGTTTTCTGATCGGTCTCGTCGGGGTACTGTTTTGGATCGGGAACATTTGCCGTGACGGGCAGGACTTGGCCGGGGGTTGTTCCCCAGGTGACTTGCGGCACAATATCGGATGCTTTGAAGATTTGCACTTTGTCATACTTCGCACCGTGATCGGTCGGCAGTTTCTTCCATTCCGCAACCGCCCGGTCGAACGCTGCTCCTTGCGGAGCGAACTCACGACCACGAACGTAATTAAATGTCGTTTCGTCGGGGGCGATCAGTCCCGCCCTCGCACCGGCCTCAATCGACATGTTGCAAACAGTCATTCGTTCTTCCATGCTCAAGGCACTCACGGCCGAGCCGGTATATTCCAAAACGTAGCCCGCCCCACCTTGGGTCGTGATCTGACCGATGAGGTACAGAATTAAGTCCTTGGCCGTGACACCGCGCGCAAGCTGGCCTTCGACCCTAAGTTCAAACGTCTTCGGCTTGAATTGCAGTAACGTTTGTGTAGCCAGGACATGTTCGACTTCGCTTGTACCAATGCCAAACGCCAAAGCACCAAACGCACCGTGCGTGGCGGTGTGACTGTCTCCGCAGACTATGGACATGCCGGGCTGCGTATATCCCCGCTCGGGGCCAATAATATGAACGATCCCTTGCTTCGCATCGGACAAGTCGTAAAAACGAATGCCAAACTCTTGGCAATTGTTCCGCAGCGTTTCGACCTGCTGCCGCGAAATCGGATCGGCGATGGGCAAGCCTCGATCACTGGTCGGGATGTTATGGTCGGCGGTCGCAATCGTCCGTTCGGGACGGCGGACTTTGCGGTTGGCCAGCCGCAAGCCTTCAAATGCCTGCGGACTGGTGACTTCGTGAACGAGATGCAGATCGATGTACAAAATCGCGGGCTGGGCCGGTTCGGCTTGAACCAAATGGGCGTCCCAGATTTTGTCGAGCATTGTGCGGGGAGAGGACATAAACGAAATGGCTGACATAAAAAGGAGAGCGAATAGTCCGCCTTTCATTATATCGCGACGAATGCCGCCAGGTAAGGTAGTTTTCCTGACAAACGGGCCGCCACACAAATCTCCGACGGTGCCAAACGCTAAAAACCGCCAATCACGAATTTTCCCGAACTCGACTTTGCGTGACGTGACCGTGAATCTATTTGTGCATAAGCCGACGAATTTGCCGGAATTTCCTAGCCCGTAAACGGCGCAGGGCAAAATCGGAAAAGTGGTTTTCCACGACCTGGCTCGCCGATGTTGCAGGTGTTCGGTAAATTGCGATCTGAGGATCCCATTTCACGGAACAATGTAGAGAATATCAGCGACGGAATCCCTGTCGGGCATGGACGCGCCCTAGTTAGGCTCGGCCACGCCCATGCGCAGCACGCGCGGGGTCGAGCGATTTATTGCTCGTCGCGTTGAAGTAGCGAAGCGGGATGAATGAATCATTCTTTCAGGTCAGCCATTCAACGGCTGATCTGGCTTCCTCGACAACGCGGCACAAAGCAGTTCGCCAGACTGACCGCGCCATGCTTGCTGAAAGAAATCTAAAACTCGATTTGTTTGCGTTGGGACTGTTGGCTCTCGTGGCCTTCCTGTCCCTATCTTTGTTTACCTACGATGCGGCCGATCCTGCTCCCAAGTTGATCGCACCGCTCGATAAGTATTACCCCTTCGATCAACCGATCTATCCGCCGCATACAAAATACTCGAATGCGTGCGGCAAGTGGGGACACCTGTCGGCCGATGTGCTGTTGCACACTTGCGGTTGGGGAGCGTACTTTGTGCTGCTCTCGCTGGCGGTGCTGGATGTTCATTTGCTCCGGCGGCGGGATGTCACGCATCCCTGGGTGCGCGGGTTCGGTTGGGCGATGTCGCTGGTCGGCGTGACGACCTGCGTCGCACTCGTCTTGCCGCGTACTTCGCCGGGACCAGTGATCGGGGCGGGCGGGTTTTTGGGAGCGACCGGTCGCGGGCTGCTCGAAATGAACTTCGCCACCGCTGGCTCGTTGATCTTGACTATCAGCGTCGTTTTTGCCGGATTGCTTCTGTGTACGGACTTCCTAGTGCTGCACGTTTTGGGCTGGGCGGCAGGTGGAGCGGCCGCCGGAATCGTCAGCGTTGGTCGAGGCAAGTCCAGCCGCAACGACCTGTTGTCGGGCAGCAAAGCTACTGCGGATAGCGACGGCGACGATGAAGAGTCAGAAGATGAAGATGCCGAGTCGGGTGCTGCGGTAAAACTCCGCAACAAGAAAGCGGCCCTCGCCTTGGACGAGGATGAAGAGGATGAGGATGAGGACTACGATGACGATGACGATGACGATGACGATGAAGACGAAGACGACGAGGATGAAGATGAACTCGATGAGGACGAGGAAGACGACGAACCCATCGCAATCAAAAGCCGCCTGAAAAGCAACTTGTCGGTGGCCCAACCCGCAGCCGTAGCGGCGACGGCTGCGGCAACTCCCGAAGCCGCGATAAGTCTGTCTCAGCGTTTGACCTCGGCACTTAAGATCAAGAATCTCGGCAAGCGCGACGAACGAGACGCCGTGATGCAAGAACTGGACGCTGCGAGCAACGACGAAGGACATCGGGAATATCAACTGCCGCCAATTGAAATGTTGCTGCCCGGCGAGACGATTGCTCATGAAGAACACGAAAAGGAAATCCGCCAAAAGGCGAAGATGCTGGAAAAGACTTTCGCCAACTTCGGCTTTCAAGTCAAGGTCGTCGAAATCGAGACCGGTCCGGTCATTGCCCAGTACGAAGTCGAGTTAGAGGCGGGCCTGCGACTCTCGAAGATCACGAGCTTGGCCGATGATTTGGCGATCGCGCTGCGGGTTCCGAGCGTGCGGATTGTGGCCCCGATCCCGGGCAAGAACACGGTCGGGATCGAGGTTCCCAACAGCGTGCGGAACATCGTGCGAATGCGCGAAGTGATCGAAGAATCGGGTGCGAAGGCCCAAAAAATGCGGATTCCGATCTTCCTTGGTAAGGACGTGTCGGGAAATCCGCTATTGGTCGATCTCACAACGCTTCCCCACTTGCTGATCGCCGGTCGCACGGGCACCGGCAAGAGCGTCTGCTTGAACTCGATCATCGTTTCCATGTTGATGAGCCGCAGTCCCGACGAAGTCAAGATGCTGATGATCGATCCAAAAATGGTCGAGCTAAGCCCTTACAAAAAACTGCCCCACTTGATGCACCCGGTCGTAACCGACATGCGCAAGGCCGAAGCGATTTTGGCCTGGGCCGTCGAAAAAATGGAAGAGCGTTATGCTCTCTTAGCCCGGGCGGGGGTGCGACACATCGGCGTTTACAATCAGTTGGGTGAAGAAGAACTGATGGAGCGTTTGCAGCCAGAGAACGACGAACAGCGTCAGGAAATTCCACTCCACTTGCCGTACATTGTTATCGTCGCCGACGAGATCGCGGACATGATGATGACCGCAGCGAAGGAAGTCGAACAACACATTATTCGCTTGGCCCAAAAGAGCCGCGCGGTCGGGATTCACTTGATCCTCGCCACGCAAAAGCCCACAGTGGACGTCATCACCGGGTTGATCAAATCGAACTTGCCTGCCCGAATTGCCTTTCAAGTCGCAAGTCGCGTAGACAGTCGCGTCGTGCTGGACGAGATGGGTGCGGATAAACTGTTGGGCAATGGCGACATGCTGTTCCTCTGGCCGGGGACGAGTACGTTGCTCCGCGGACAGGGTACGTATTTGAGCGATGACGAAATCAATCGGGTTGTCGATTTTGCCGGAACGCACGAGCAGAGTTTCGTCAAGGAATTGGTCCAACTCAAGCCGAAGGATGCCGCTGGCGACGGGAAAGGAAAACTGCCTCACCGTGACGATATGTACGAAGCGGCCGTCGATGTAGTCATTCGCGAAGGGCGCGGCAGTGTTTCGCTCTTGCAGCGGTCGCTCGGAATTGGTTACGGCCGCGCTGCTCGCCTGATTGACTTCATGGCTGAGGACGGGATCGTCGGCGACTATAAAGGTTCGCAAGCGCGAGAGGTCGTCATTACGCTCGAAGACTGGGCCAAAATGTCGGGTCAAGAACCTCCCGAGGAAGAGGCCAAAGCACCCCCGAAAAAGCGAAATAAAATCGTCGTGGAAAAAGAAAAACCGCCGCGCAAACGGGCACCGCGACGCAGCGTCGCCGAGACGGTTGATGTGGACGACGACTCAACGGCTAACAATGACGACGAGCAAAATGAAACTCCGTTCGACATTGTCGAAGAAGCACCCGCCAAGCGGTCAAAACGGATCAGCGACGAAGACGACTGGTCGGATGAGGATGAAGACGAAAACACCGAAGACGAATTGGACGAGGACGAATCGAATGATGAATCCAACAATGAAGATGTCAGCGACGATGATGATTCATCCGACGACGAGGACGAATCGGCCGAGGATGAAGAGATCGAGCTTGTCGAGGATCCTCGTCACCGTGCCCGTCGATTACGATAACGGGAACTGGAAGATCGTTGTTTTCACCAAGTCGGTCAGGTGGCGACAATCGCGGAAAAAGCCGCGTTTAGCGCGACGACCAGTCACTTGCAACGGCTATACAGTCACGCTTTATTTCGTTTCGCGCGACGTTTGCTTGCGTGCCATTGAATTCTGCGAACGGCCGATCAGCAACACTTCATCATCTTTAAGAAACCGCTGTTCACGTTCGAGCGGGGCGAAATCTCCGGGCAGCCACTGCTTTGCGTGCCAATAGGAGGTGCTGGTTAAGATCACAAAACCGTTCGGTTCACGCGCGACGAAGTCCTTGAACTGCTCGACATCGTCCAGTGGCTCGACATTGGCACCGAGATAATAGACGAGGCTCGACGAGAAGATGCCGAGGCTGGCAACCTTTGGTTGATCCCCCGAAATTTGTCGGGCGATTTTCGCCAACGGTTCGCTGTTTTGAAAACGACTGATTCGCATCGCCACGAAGCCGAAGATCAACGTCGAAGTCAGCACCGATGCTCCCGCCACAACAATGATCGACCGGCGAAACTTTCGCAGTTCAAGTAGGACTAAAGCCATCAAACCGCCAACCAACGGGATCAAACCGGGGAGTCCGATGAGTCGTTCACCCGGCAGGAGTTGACTGCAAGCGATCGGCAGTCCGATCAGTCCCGCCGCGCCGATCCCGGCTAGCGCAACGAACGCGGTCCGCATCCAGAATTTTGGTTCGCAACCAGGTCGGACGAACCAGCGGTCCAAAAAAGCACCCACCAAAATCGCCAAGGCTGGATAAGCTGGCAGAACGTAACTGGGCAGTTTCGTACCCGCGAGGGAAAAGAAACCAATGTACAGGCCCAGCCAACAGAACAAGAACAGGTAACTTTTTCGTTGTGGTTCTTCGGCTCGCAGTCGCCCCGCCCCGCGCCACAAACTCAGCGGGAGAAAAATTGACCAGGGGAAAAACCCAGCCAGAATCGACGGAACGTAGTAAAAAATGGTTCCGCGATGATCGTTGAGGGGCGACGTAAAGCGTTGCAAATTGTGGTGGCCGAGGAAACCTTCGATCCATTTTCCATCGGTTTGAATGTAAACGGCAACATACCAGGGAAGTGCAATCGCAGCGACGACGCAAATTCCCATCAACGGCCGCAACTGCCAAACGGCTCGCAGCACATTGACCGGCATCAACCGACGAGCGACGAGATAGACGCGGTCCAACCAACTCCACCAATTTCGAGGTTGGGTTGTGTTGATTTCCGGCAGCTTGCTCGAGGCCAGCAAATAGATCGTCAGTGCAGCCCCTGGCAACATTACAGCCACCGGCCCCTTGGCCAGCACGCCGAGTCCCATTGCTGCATACATCAGTAAGAAATCGATCCAGCGTTGCGGCAACCCCGTTTGCGGTGAGGCGGTCCGTACAAACCACAACATGACAAATGTCATACAGACAATGAGAATCGAGTCAGGCGTTGCCGCGCGACCGGTGAAGCCAAACCACAACGCGGTCGCTTGCGCAATCGATGCCCACAGCCCGACCTCCGGACGAAATAACTTTCGTCCCAAGTGATACGTGCAGAAAGTCGTGCCCACGGCAGCCATTGCGGACCAAAAGCGAGCCGCGAATTCGTTGTCGCCGAAGACTTGATACGCACCCATAATCAGCCAGTACAGCAGCACGGGCTTGTCGGTTCGCAACTCGCCATTGAACGTCGGAACGACCCAATCACTCCGAGCGAGCATCTCTCTCGCGCAAGTTGCATTGCGTGGTTCGTCGTCATCCCACAATCGCGGCCCACCCAAGTTGGTGAAGAATACCAACGCGGAGGCGATTGTGATGATCCAGTGATGTCGGGCGGATAGCGACATGGAGCGAAATCGGGCAAAAAAAATAAGGATCCGGTGCGAACTTCTTTCTCCGTTTCGCAACGAGAGGTTAGGATATGGTCCCAAATAAGTCCCCGGTTTTCAGGTAAGGATTTGGGACGAATTACTTTCCCAGTTTTTCAATCATTGGTTAGCAGCGACCGGGTACCCGCTTGCGGGTGGCGGAGCGTGAATGGAACACGGCACGAACCGCTCACAGCCAA
>JAYUFG010000461.1:0-3814 GCA_043738845.1 Planctomycetaceae bacterium | reverse complement strand
ACGCATGATTTTATTCCCGGGCCATGATGCCCAACTGCCGCGTCGGTCCGGTATGAGTCAAGTATTGATGAGTGATCGTTTCCGATAAAGCCAAGAGCGGTTTTTCTAATTGTTGCAACCAGTCGCCCAGCACCAACCGCTCACCATTGGCATTGACCTGACACAAGTGCTCAACGTTCGCACGGTGCAGTCGAAACTGTGTGTCAGCGACCAAATGGACGTCGGGGGGCGTAATAAACTGGCCGGGCGGTGGCGTTTCTCGCGGCATTTCTTGCACATGCTCGCGCAACATTTGTACTTGATAAGCCACCGCGCGCGGATTCGTCGCGTCCAATAACAACAGATCGAGTACCGGGCCAAGCTGCAAGCTCGTCAGGTAACGATAACGATAGGTCAGCGAACTATCGGTGATTTCCAAAATTGCTTCCAGCAGCGGACTAAGTTCTCCACGCGGTGCAACAATCGTCCGCTGCAAAAGGTGCAGCAACTGAGAGGCCCGCTCGATACGGCGGCCCATGTCGAGAAATCGCCAACCCGGCCCGCGCGTCATGCCTTCAGAGCCGACACCACCAAAGGCCGACAGCAACATAAGAATCTGGTTCAACAACAGGACGACGTCACCGAGCCGAGCCGTTTCTCTGGGCCAAGGAAACATGATTGCCAAATCGAGTTGATTCACAATTCGCCAGCCATCAATGGAAAGTCGGTCCCGCACGACCGACGCCGTCCGCCGCAAGGCTTGCAACGTTGCGGCGACTCCGCCCGAACGGTTTTCATCGAACAAAAATTGCAACAAGGCTTCACGCTGTTGACTGAGCGGATCGTTGCGGGGCACTTTCACCGCTCCATTGCTGGCGGGCGAGCCGCTTTCAATCAACGCGGCGACGAGTTCGTCCAGTTCGGTCCCGCCTGCCGGTTCCCAATCGTTGGTCACGCGGACGATGCAGCTTCGCAAATGTCGGACGAGTCCTTCCGTCCGTTCCGCCAAACGTCCGAGCCAAAACAAATGATCGGCAACGCGGCTGGGAAGGTCATTGCCGGAGCGACGAAGTTCCAGCACCGTTGCCGACGAACGCAACAGCGTGACGGGTGCCACTGGGCCATCGGCCAGAACCCACACGTCTTTGCTCCCTTGACCAGCGGAAACGGAATCGCCCAAGGCGACCGCTCGCGAAGAGACTCGCGACAAACCGCCGGGTAACACTTTGTATCCTTCCGCAGAGGCCGTCGCAAACACTCGCAGGCCGACATGCCACGGCTGCATTTGTTGGCCCGTCCAGACGGGCGCCGTCGAGCGTTCAATCGGTTCCTGCGCAACGTAGCGTTCCGGTCGCCGCCGAACTCGTTCTTGTAACACTTCGCGGTCCGCTCGCGAAAGTTGACCAACGACGACGGGTGCCGCCCCGCGATGGACAAACGCCGAACGCACAATCAGGTTGTTCCAATTCGATTCGACGTAGCGAAGATCATCGGGCCGACCGCACCACCACGTTGGCACCGACGGAAGTTTTAATTCTTCACCTAAGAGAAAGCGACACGCGGCAGGCAAGTACGCCATCAACGCCGGGGCTTCTAAGTAACCACTCCCCAAAGCATTTGCCACGACGACCTGACCACCCCGAATCGCTTGCAATAAACCGGGAGTGGACAGCGGCGAATCGCCCCGCAGTTCCAGCGGATCGCAATCATCGTCGGGAATCCGTCGGAGAATCACATCGACGGGCAACAGACCACCTAATGTTTTCACATAGACGCGGTCTCCGCGGACCGTAAGATCGCCCCCTTCGACCAACGTGTAGCCCAGATAGCGAGCCAGATAACTGTCTTCAAAATATGTCGGGCTGCGCAAGCCGGGCGAGAGGATGACAATTCGCGGATTGTCGCGGTGGTTTTTCGCCAGCCCTTGCAAGGTCTCGCGCAGCGTAATAAAGAACGACGCCAAGCGTTCCACATGCAAACTGTGAAAATCTTGCGGCAGCGTGCGAGAAATGACCAATCGGTTTTCGACAGCGTAACCCGCCCCGGTCGGACCCTGCGTCCGATCCGCCAATACGACCCAGCGTCCGCTGGGTTGTCGGGCCAAATGGCTCGCGTAAAGTTGCAGATAACTTTTATTGTCGGGCACGAGTCCTGGTCCGGCGACCAACCACCCGGGGTGTCCAAACACAACGGCGGGGGGAAGAATACGCTGCCGCAAAAGTTCTTGCGGACCGTAAATGTCGGCCAGGATTCGATTGAGAAGTGTGACTCGTTGTTCGACGCCTGCGGCCAAGTGATTCCACTCACCGCTACTAAACAACAGCGGAATGGGATCAAGTTCCCAGGGACGATCTGGCCCCTGCGGCGCACCTTGTACGCTGTAGGTCACGCCGTTTTCGCGGAGAAAACGATGGGCTTGTTCCGCCCGCTGACTAATCCCCTGCGGACCGAGTGTTTGTAATACCTGAGCAAAACGGCTCCACGATTCACGCACCGAACCGTCCGGTCCGCGTACTTCATCGTACACGCCGGGCGGTGGCAGATAATCGTTAAAGAGTCCGCCGGGAGCCTGCCCTTCCGCCGTTTCGCTTGCCGCGCTCATGCCTGCGATCCTGACCCGACGTTAATGCTGGTTTATTGATTGTCGATTCTCCCACAAAGGCCAGCTTAAAGGTAACAGAACGCGGTGGCAATGGGCGTAATCCCGAGAACGCGAGGAGTGGGCAGAGTTTTTGATGTTCTAAAATCTCGTAGTGCTCGTGACGTTCGTCTCCGATGTGGCCGCGCACGCCACGACCGGGTACCCGCTTGCCGGTCGCGAAGTGTGACCAAACGCAACGGAGGGCGTTCCGTTCGTGGCAAAATCGGACGATTCCTAAATCGTAATCCGTCGCGTCCGTCCCACCACCGGCCAAATGTCCGTGAACCTTTCTCCCGTGACAACGTGGACCTCACTGTACAGAGCAACCGTCGGACAGATGTGCCAAGGGATTCCGCGCAGCACCGTGCCGGGCGGAAAATCGGCCGCATGTTCCGTTTCCAATACCAAATGTTCCTCATTATGGGCAACGACGCGAGCCGCTGGCAATGCCGGAAAAATCACGCGGGGCTGCGGCATTTCACTCGCCACCGCTTTGTGACCGAGATCGAGACACAGCCGATACTGTCCAGGACGACTGACCACTCGTGTGAGCAGCGTTGCAGCCGGAAGAAAGTCCAAATCGGGAAGATTCGCCGCGTAACCAGCGTCCCATAACACGCAAGTGCCAGGGCTACACTCCACATCTGCACGCTGGGCATGAATCGGAAAAGTGGGCGTTCCTCCCACGACGACCCTCGCAACCGACAGTCCACCGGCGAGCAATTCCTCTCGCAGTCGTGCCACCGGGGCAAAGGCTTGCTGGCAAGCCGCCGTGCGCTCGGCCAAGTCAGGCTGATGCAGATGACCATCGTAAATGTGCAAACCTCCGGGCTGAATTCCAGGAAGCAAATTCATCTGCCGATACAGTGCGACCGCCGTCGGACCAATCGTGATGCCTGTCCGGGCTTGTCCCACGTCCAGATCGAGTAGAACATCAACCAGTGAACCGGTTGCGATGGCCGCTCGGCTTAGTTCGACGAGCGGCTCGACCGCATCGACCACTGCGGAAAAATGCGTTTGTGGAAAAGCGAGAACGAGTTGGAGAAAGCGACCCACGTTCGGCCCGACCGGTTGCAACGACAATAGCACATCGGTGGCCCCGGCCGTGGCGGACATTTCCGCTTCGGCAATCGTGGCACATTTGCATTTTGTGATCCCCAACGCAACCTGCCGAGCGACGATCTGCGGCAGCTT
>JAYUFG010000460.1:0-3822 GCA_043738845.1 Planctomycetaceae bacterium | reverse complement strand
GGACGTCCGCCCACGTCCCCGTCTATTCGCCTACGTTCGCCCTATAGGCGTCCAGATCGTTCTTGGCCGTATCTGGCCGTCCACCGTGTTCGACTTTTGAGTTTGGCTACATTTTGGCTACATCGGCGATGAAAAATCGCTGATCGCGATTCGATCCGCAAACAAAAACGCCCCCGCAACTCTTTGCGGGGGCGTAGTTTACGAGAGCGGAGGGCACGAGATTCGAACTCGCAACCGG
The DNA here is from genome assembly GCA_043738845.1 of Planctomycetaceae bacterium. GTDB lineage: Bacteria > Planctomycetota > Planctomycetia > Pirellulales > DASRSE01 > DASRSE01. Next base: position 3,584 of record JAYUFG010000460.1, on the reverse strand, counting down.
TTTCCCGGCACCACATTTCCAGTGTGGCCGCTAGCCATTCGCTTACCCTCCGGGCGAAATCGTTTCGCAAATCAATTTTAGCCCAATGTGGATCGGTTGCAACCTTAGAAACACCGCGATTTTCGCAAGTTTGAACGGAGAGCGGCAAACGACGGTCATAGATGATCGGGGCGAACAGGGTTAAGGAGGGCTGCGTTCGGTCGAAGATTCGGTTCGTGGACGAACCGGCGAAGCGAGGATTCGGTCGTGGACGATCGGGCCAAGCGATTAAATAATTTCGCCGTCAATTCTTTCCGTGATGCTCGATCTTTTTCCAGTATTGGAGAAAGTCAACTTGAAACTTGGGGCTGTTGTCGCCGTCGTGACATTCGGCACAGCGGTTGCGGTTTTTTTCAGCCTCAAGAGGAAGACTCATCAGGGTACGCAGGTCCGCCTTGAGCTTGTCCGAGGACTTCTCGTTGTTCTCCGCGTCCACGTGTGCCTTGCCCGGCCCATGACAATTCTCGCAACCGTTGTGCAACAGCGAGGGTGTTTTTTCCTTGTTCAGAAAACCCGAGGCATAGGGAAAGAACTCTTGCGGATTCCAACCTGTCACGTGACAACTCAAACACTCGGGATCATGAATGCGGGGCGGGTTGAGATTGGCCAGCGTGTCAAAGGCCTTCGCGTGCGGGGTCTGATTGAAAACCGTGGTCGCAGCCTCGTGGCATTCGGCGCAGGCGGCCGAACCGACGAACGAGCCGTTGGCGGGATGGGGTTGCGGTTTGATCTCCGGATTCTCGCCCGCCTTTTCCAGCACCTCAAGCTGTTGCTGCATGGCCGCTTTGATTTGGATCATCTCGGGCGATTCTTTGAAGCGGCTGTCCATCGGCACCCGCTGATAACGGAAAGGTGTTTGTTGATCGTCAAACAAACCAATCGCGACGACGTGCGAGCCTTTGTGGCCGACCTCGACGAGTTGCGAATTGGTGTCGACAATTTGTTCCGCGACGGCGGGCGGCTCCGCTCCGGTTGCCGGGCCAGCACAGACTACAAGTTGAAAATCGGAAAACTGTTTGCCGAGCTCCTTGGCTTCGGCGGGCGTGGCATAAGCCAACAAAATCAGTCGATCGCATTTGGCCTCACGCAGTTTTGGCAGGACGTTCTTTTCCAATGCCCCTGCGGCGGGCTGATGTTCGATGTTGGCGGCGGTAACTTCCTTCAGTTCCTTGTCGCCAATAACGCTCGTTACGCCGATTTTCATTCCGCCGATTTCCAGGACGCGGAAAAAAGGAACCCGCGTTTCGTCAAAGCCGAAGATGCCAACATTCGCGGCAATGAACGGCGATTTGACGCCATTGCCTCCGCTGGTCAAGGCCACTAATTCCGTTTCGGAGAGCAAGAGTTCCGTCGTTCCCATGCCGATGACTTGATAGCCCATTCCCTTAAGCGAATCGATCGTGCCGCCAAATTGGAGTGAGCCTTGCGCACCATGCCGCCGGGGATTAAGTTGACCACCGACATCAAGTCCCGCGACGGGCCAACCTTTCGCCTGCAACTCTTTGATGAACGTGTGTCGGCGAGTGAGGCCCCCTTTCATATTGTCGAAACCAGCACAACCGCACGGTTCTAAGTAACCATGTTGCTCGCCGGAGAAGACCAAAACCGCTTTCGGTGTGGGCCAATCTTTGAACAAGACAGGATCGGTCAGGAGTGGCTTCGGTTTGTTGGCTTCATCATCCTTGGGCACTTCGTCAGGCGTTTTTGCAGGTGGCGTAAAAAGTGGTGGCGTGACGAGTGGTGGGGAAACTTCTGGAACTTTGACGGGCTGAGTTTCTCTCGGCGGGGTGTGATCTTTATCGACCGTGAGTGCGACGGGATCGCCCGGTCGGCGGTCGGCGGGATTCGCGGGATCGGGTTTGTTCTTCGGCCCCTCTTTCACGGTGTTCGGACCGGGGTTACTTTTATCGCTGCAACCAACGAACGCGACTCCTTCGCTCAGCAGCAACGCGGCGAACAGCAACCACCACTTATTCGATACAAGACTCATTCGACAGGCCCTTCCGTGACCAGACTTATTGACTTCACTAATGGGGTAAGTATCCTGGCCTGCAAAGTAGGGTCCGCTGTGCGGACCATTGTTGGCTACCTAAGTTGTTTTAATTTGGATTCGGATTTTCGGCGAACTTTCGGTCCGCACAGCGGCCCCTACGACCGTTGGCAATAAACTTATTTTATTCTTCCACCGCAAACCGCACGCGAATCGTTGTTTGGGGCGCATCGGGGTTGTTCGACTCGACGACGATCTCTCCCAATTTTCCCGCCACTCCGCCCAGGTGGTTAGCCAGCGATGACCCGGCCGGAATACGAATTGTAAGCGGCGTTTGCCAAACCTGTTGTTCTTGACCGACCGGTTGCGACGTTCCCATTTCAACCTTCAGCAATTCCGGCGCGACCGATTTCACCACAAACGTCGTTTCCGCTCGCGTCGGTCCGCGTACGACGAGCAACAACTTCGCTTCCATTTCTTCACGACGATTGACGACGCCCAGGTCGAGAAGTTGTTTCTCAGCGTTCCAACCCTTGGTGCCGACGATGGAAACGTCACCCTCAACCGTCGCTTCAATCGGAATTTGAAGGACCGCTTCGTCGGGGAAGTTCGTCGTCAGGCGGATTTTCTGCGCAATTCGCTTTCGAGGCAAGCCAGATTTGATCGTGATTTTCAGCAACACGCCACTGACGGCATGAGATTCGGTCAATTCTTCCTTCGTCAGCGGCCGTTTGGTCAGTTCAAAGAACTTGGCCGTCGATTTATCGACCCATTCTTCCTGAACAATCGAAACCGGCTCGTCCCGAAATGCGTAAACCCTCAACTCGACCGATTTTGACTCTTTTGACGAAATCCGGCCCAGGGCAAATTGCTCCGGCTCGGCACTGACCCAAGGGCGAATTTCGCCGAAGACATGTAGCGTTACCTCTGGTTCGTCGGGATCAGATGTCTTCACCGAGACTCGCTGGCTGAATGGTCCGTCATGCTTGCCCGAATAGCTGACGATTACTTCGGTCTCTTCGCCTGGGAAGAGGACCGTTTTGGCAATCTCGGCGACCGTGCATTGGCAACTCGATGAACCTTTTTCCAAGAGGAGTGGCCCGTCGCCTGCGTTATTAAGAACGAAGGAATGATGGGAGTCCTGATTCGAGGGGAGGACGCCAAAATCAAACGACCGCGTTTCGAGGTAGATTCTCGGATGACCTTGGTTGGTCGCAGCGAGGTTCCGGTCTTTGTTATTCTTGAGATCCGCGCGCAGGCGCGGTCCTTCACTCGGGCCAAGTTCCCAAGTTGCCGTTCCATATCCCACGGCGATGCCGAGAACAATCGGGATCAAGAGTAGCAGAGCGGAACGCATAATAAAATCATTGGTCCGCACTGCGGACCCCACGAAATGATCCCCGACCGGCGACGTTATCGTTTTTGCATTTCTACACAGATTCCGCCAGCGCGAAACATCTTGTGTAAAGGCGTGAACCACAGTTCGTTGGTCCAATCAAACCCGACCTCGTCCGCAACATGTTTCAACTCTTCACGATTGTAAGTTCGACAGCAC
>JAYUFG010000459.1:0-3822 GCA_043738845.1 Planctomycetaceae bacterium | reverse complement strand
CAAATCGGGATACTCGTTTTCCGGCGGTAAAAGTTCCGTCACATCGAGCGACGTATCGAGTCCATACGGCCGCACCCGTGCGATCCGCCGACAGCGGCCCAGGTCGCGCGACATTTTGGCCCGCACGACCTTCGCCGTTGCTTCGTCGAGGAGAATTGGCGCACGGATAATTTTCGTCATCCCTTCTAAACGTGAAGCCAGATTCACGACCGGTCCAAACACGGTCACTTTCACTTGGTCAATCGTGCCGATCTTGCCCGCCACAGCCAAACCGGTCGCGACACCGATCCCCATTTGAAAGTCAGCCAGCGGATGATCGGGCTTGCGTGCGGCGGCTTCAAACTCGGCGCGAATTCCCATCGCGGCCAAGCACGCCTTCTCAACCCCGTCATCACTTTTCAGCGGCCAGCCCCAAAAGCCCATCGCCGCGTCCCCTTGAAAATCGCCGACGACGCCGCCGTTGTCGAGAATCTGATGGGTCATAACGCCGAGTGCCTTACTCACCCGCTGCAACAGACCGAACAAATCGCCAGCCGCCTGTTCGCTCTTCAACGAAAAACCTCGCAGATCACAAAACAGCACCGAGACGAGTGCCTCACGCGGGGCGAGCACCGTTTCTGGATCGCCTTCGGCGAGGGCCTGCAACACGACGGGCGAGAAAAACTGAATGAGACTCGCCCGATGTCGTTCGAGCAACCGCACCTCGCGGAGTGAACTGAGCGTTGAGGTTACAAGCTCGGTGAATTTGAGATCGTCCCGCAAATCTTCGGGGTCACTGGCCGACGGCGTCACGCCCGGTGCGGCGGAAAATCGTCCCGCCACGTAAATCGCCCAACCGTGACAGGCTTCACCCAAAACCGGCGTGCAAAATGCCCAGTCGGTGTTCTCGACGGCCGTAAATGTTGGCCCGCCCGGCGTGGAGCGGTCGCTCCAAACATGCAGCACGCTTTCCTTGCGGCGGATCGCCTCGCGGATCAATTGCTCGCTCGGTTGAAAACCGCCACCGCTCATCAAGCGTTGATCCCAATGCAGCACTCGCACTGGACCGGTCGCACGACCCGGAGGCAAGGATTCACCGTTTGCCGGAGCAATCGCCGCACCAATGGGTGAAACATTTTGCGGAACGGTTTCTGGCTCGGCCGTCTTGCGTCCCTCTTCGTTGATGGCGACGAGTGCAATCGAGCCAGCCCTGGGTATGCCCGCCAACAGCATGTTGACCATCCGCGAAAAGAGTTCGGCGTCATTCGCCGCGCTCGAGATCACTTCCGGCAGACGGCTGAGAATCTCGATTCGCTCGTCGGCGTTGCGATAGCGGAGCCGCTTCAAATACTGCGGGCTAAAAGTCTGTTCGTGCAACGGCTGCGGCACTTCGAGCGAGACATTGATTTGATCGTCCACGAGCGTGAACGTCGTTTCGCCAATGACAAAATGCTCGCCCATCACCAGCGACAAAGTTTCACTCGGCTTTCCTTGATAGAAGAGCGGGTTCTTCGCGGCGGGCAACTGTTCGACGTGCAATCGCGCGTCCTGCCACACGAGTTGGGCGTGGTGTCGCGAAATCCGCACGTCCCACGGGATTGTCCATTGCCCTGGTGCCCGACCCAGCACGACCGGTCTTCCCGGTGTGAGCGTTCTTCTCCAGCGATGGTGGGGATCAGGCCCCTGCGCAATGAGATCGGGCATGAGAGAATTGAAGGTCTGCGAGAAAATTCAAGTGTAGCACCGTGATGACCGCCGCTGTTGACATTGTATCAAACCCGTCGAGCGACCGGTATGTGGTGGCCAAACGGCGGAAAATTCCCCAAACGATGGTTCGCAGAAAGCGAACCCTACGATTCTACGTCGTCCCAGGGACTTGTCTTTTTCCGCTGTGGCTGACTGCGGAGAGCATCGTCTTCTGTAATGCGTTCGGGCGAAGCCGTTCGGACGAAGTGCATCTCTTGGGTCAAGTCGCGGACGTTGAGCGCAAAGACAATCAACGCCGTCAGCGGAACGAGCGTGATGAGCGCAACAAAGTTTCCATCCGCCAAACCGATTCCTCGGTCGAACAGCACCGCCGAGGTTGACCAAAAGGGATTCGTGATTTGGAGCAGCGAATACTGGGTATTGTACCGTTGCAGCGAAGACAGCAGGAGCGGAATGAGCGTTCCAAACGTCAGGAGTAAGAATTGAACCATCAGCGTCATCAACAGTCCGACTTGCGATCCCCGTCGCCGCATCGCTCGCAAAATTCTTAAACCCACACCGAGATAAATCGCCACGTAAGAAAACAGCAGCACCGCAAAAGCGCACAAGCCGTCGCCATTCACGAATCTCATTCCCCTTCCAACGGCAAAGTTGGCTGTTACCAGCACGACCGCAATCGTCAACATCGCCGCCGTTGCCAAATTGGCCAACGCGAACACATATCCCCGACCCGGACCAGGAAAGAACCAAGAGAGGAAAAACTTTCCGAGATCGGTCTCGGGCAAATTCCGTCGCACGCGCAGCGACAGGTCGGGCGACTCGCCGGTCATGATCGCGCCCATAAAATACCAATATCCGCCAGCCAAGCTCAGGAAAATCCCCAAGAGTTCATGTTCGACTCGTCCGACCCCAACCAGTCCTCCACTGCACCAGCCGAGCCAAGCGAGCGACTGCACGAGCATCGCGATCCGCAGTTTGGTCGCCCGATTGTCACTGACGAAAGTCAGCCGGGCGACGGCCGCATAAAAGAAGATGGCAAACGAAGTAACGAAAAAAGTTAATGCGGCGGCGTTGATGACTCCAAAATCCTCCTCCTGATAGATTCTTTCTCGGAACACAACCACTGCGCCGACAAATGCACAGACGGCCCAACAGACCAATAGCAAAATGATGATTAACACCACCGACCAAATGACTTGCCAGTGGCGTTCCGTAGAGAGCGTCGCGATCAGGAGCGCAAACATCGACATGCCCAGCGAAATCAAGCCCATGTAAACCAAAACGGTGACAATTGCCAGGATGTCGATTCCTCGCAACAAATACGTAAACGCCAAGCAGGGAGCCAGCGCCGAGAAGTAAACGAGCATTTGCGCGACCGCGCTGCCGAGCTTGCCAATGACGATTTGTTGCGGACTAAGCGTCGTGATCGACAGAAGTTCATAGGTGCGGTCCTCGCACTCAGCGGCCAACGAACGATAAGCGGTAAAAGGAACAACGATCAACACCGCCACAGCCAGAATGATCGAGTAAATATAGAAAATTTCTGCACCGTGCGCACCGTGACTAATTCCCGGTCCCGCTTGAGAAACGCCCCAAAAAGACCAAACCCAACCGCAAATGAGAACCAGTGTGAACGTGATAGAAAACAACCGCCCCTTAACGGCCTGGCGTGTTTCTTTAACAAGAATTGGATTCAACCGTTCGCCCGTTCGAACGAGAAAATCCTCGACACGATTGGCAAACGAACTCGGCACCGGTTGAATTATCTTTACGTTAGACATGACTCGATGTTCACTGTTTTATGTTTTGCATTCTAACTTCTCTCTCCCCTCCGCACCTTCCCCACCACCATCCCCTTCCCCTGATCCGCACTGGCCATCGCCGCAAAACAAACGGCCAGACTCTTCAAATTATCGGCCGCACTATTGCTCGGCTCGCGGTTCTCTTCAATCGCACACAACAGTTCTCCCATCGTCCCATGAAAACCGTCGGGAAACCAGACTCCTTTCAGTTTCGGCGTAGCGCGACCCTGCAAGGTGGACAGCGTGACCGTCTGCTCGCGGTGGTTCGGGCCGCGACTCAAGAGGGTTCCCTTGGTGCCGACGATGTAGGTCGAATCGTCCGGCCCCCAATGTG
>JAYUFG010000458.1:0-3824 GCA_043738845.1 Planctomycetaceae bacterium | reverse complement strand
GCGGAGTACCGCTCCACCCGTGGCTACATTCCACCGCCCCTACCGGGGCTGAGTTCAAACGCACGTACCGGGCTGAAATCCATCGCCACTGCCGCAGCTTAAATGTTTGGGAAGTACGAATACTCCCAATAGTGAAACGGTTAGCCTTTCCCAAAAATCCGTTCCATCGCGGCACCCACAATCCGTTCAATCAAATCCCGATAACTAACTCCCCTCGCCTGCGCCATCAATACCAAATCGCTCGATTTTGGATTCAAGCCGGGCAAAGGATTCACTTCCAAAAAGTATGGAACGCCCTTTCGCAGACGAAAATCAACACGTGCCAAATCGCGACACCCTAGCGCACGCCACGTGGCCAGTGAATCGCGAATGACGGCCTGCGTATCGTTTTCCGAAAGTCGGGCCGGGCATTCATATCTTACCAGCCGTTCCCAATCTCGTTTGACTTCCAAACTGTACACGAACGGGTCGTTTGTGTGTTCGTTGGGAACGACCTGCATCACGCCGAAAATTTGCGGAGGGTTACCGATCATGCCGACCGTCAATTCCTCTCCGTCAATAAACTCCTCAACCAAAATCGGCTGTTGATAGCTCGCGAACAGTTCGCCGACCTTGCTCCATAAATCCTCTTGCCGTTCAATCAAGTTCGCCGCAAAGACTCCTTTGCTCGAACCCTCGAAGGCCGGTTTCACAATCACCGGCAATTGCAATTTCGCCAGTTGCACTTCCGTCGCGGGGCGATTTTTCGGATCGAGCGATTCCCCATCGACCAAAGTCCAGTTCGGCGTGGTCACACCCGCGTCCCGCACGAGCCGCTTGGCACACTCCTTGTCGAGCGTAACGGTCAAGGTCAGCGGGTCGGAACCGCTGTAGGGGATGTTCAGCATTTCCAGCACGGCGGGAACACGTGCCTCTCGCGAGCGACCGACGCCGGTCCCTTCGGCGAAATTGAACACCCAATCGGGTCGCGGGCCATCGAGCAGCCGCCGCAACAGGGCTTCTCCGTCGCCCAGCAAATCGACCTCGTGACCGAGCGAACGCAACACGTTTGCCAAGGACTCAATCGTCTCGGGCGAGTCGAATTCCTCCTCCGCATCGTCAGTGATCCGTTGTCCCGCCACCGGTGGGCCACCATTCATCGAACGGACATTATAAGTTAAGCCGATTCGCATGAAACTCCAAAAATTATTTTGGCCGACCGAATTATGTCGCCAACCCAAAAGCCAACCCAAAAATTGAAACTTAACGAAGCACTGTCGGGTATTCACTACGGGTTATTATAGCAATCAACCCCTGCGATTCACCACGCCCGCTGCGCCCACGTTTTTTGCCCTTTGAGAGAGAGTTGTCTATCGCTTGCGAGGGGGCTACAATATCAACCGCAGTTCCCTGCGTTTTTAACCCAACCATTTCGGACGTTCCGCATCCCATACTTTTAGGCCACTATATTTCTGGAGCCTTCGATCATGAAATTCTCTCCTTTACATTCGACAAAATCGTTTCGCCGGGCAATCGGCTCAGTGGCCCTGGTGCTGCTGGCTTCTTTTTCGTTACCCAGCGTCGTTGAGGCGGCCGACGGAAACGAAGCCGTCGCCGGGTCGCTGAAGTTCGTCCCCGCCAATGTCTCAGCCTATAGCGTGTCGCTCCATCTGCGCGAGCAGTTTGACGAGGTCGTCAACAGCAAGGCGTGGAAAAAGCTCGTGGACCTGCCACTGGTGCATAAAGCCTGGGCCGCCATGAAGGAAAACGACGAGTTCTCCGAAGGTCTGGAACAGATGGAGGAGTTTTTCAACGATCCGCAAAACAAAGAAATGTTGGCCATGTTTGGCGATATGGCCTCCGATGAAATTTTCACCTACGGCGACGAAAATTGGCCTCAGGTACTCGCGATGTTAATGCAGGTCCAAACAGCCTCGAACTACGGACCGATTTTCGCCCAACTTCGCGGAGAACAACACCCCGAACTCGCCCAAGTTCGTGCCCTGTTCGATCTGCTCGACAAAAATCGGGACAAGCTGCACATCCCGCACACCGTCATCGGTTTCAAGGTCAAAGACCTCAAACGGGCAACCGCCCAATTGGAACGCTTAGAAATGATTGCCTCGGCCGGGGCGGGCATGGTTCCCGAACTGCAAGGCCGCGTGCAAAGCAAAACGATCGGCGAAACGAAGTATCTGACATTAAATCTCGACGGCAGTATGATCCCTTGGGACGAAGTTCCTTTCGATAACTTCGCTGAAAACCAGGGCCAATATGATAAGTTGGTCGAAAAGCTCAAAGCCCTTAAGCTCGTGATCGGAATCGGTTTGCGTGAAAATTATGTCCTCATCAGTTTGGGCGAATCGCTCGATCCGCTCACCAAGCTGGGCCAAGGTCCGAAATTGACCGACCGACCCGAATTCAAAAAAGTCGCCACCTTCGCCGACAAGAAAATTTATTCGATTTCCTATGCCAGCCAGGAACTCCACGACGCCTTCGAAAACAATCGGGGACAGATGATTTACATCCGCGATGAACTGAATAAGGTCATCGCCGAAGGCAATCTGCCCGACGAAGCCAAAGCGCGTATTCAAAAAGACCTGAACAACCTGGGCACCGATCTCACGAAGAATGCTTCCGCCAGCGGCGCGGTTCTGGACATCGGCTTTCGCTCGGCCAAGGGCATTGAAGGTTACACGTATGATTGGGCCGAGCATCGCGAACGGGACGCCTCGAAGCCGTTGTCGTTGCTCAATCATGTCGGTGGAAACCCCTTGGCTTTCAGCATTTCTCGCACCAAGCCCTCACTCGACAGCTATCAACTTCTGGCAAAATGGTTGCAAGTTGGTTACTGTTACGTCGAAGATTTTGCCGTTCCACTGCTGGGCAACGCCGAAAAAGAGAAGTACGACAAGTTTGTGAAGCAGTTCATTCCGCTCGTAAAGCGGATCGACGCCACGACGCGGCTGAAATTATTTCCCGCCTTGGCTGACGGCCAAATGGGTTTTGTCCTCGACGCGAAAATTGCGAGTAAGCAGTGGTATCGCGACTTCAGCCCGACCAAGCAAGCCCTACCCATGTTTGAGCCTGCCATCATTTGGGGCGTAAGTAATGCGGAGCTTTTGAAAACGGGCCTCGCCGAATATCGCGAAGCAATCAACGACTTCTTCGGCTCCTTCGATATTTCCGACAATCCGCTGGCACTCGTCCGCATTCCCGAAGCCGACGACAAAGAGATTTCCGGCGGCACGATGTTCTATTACGGCCTCTTAGATTTGGCGGGCTTCGATTCACAGATCGTTCCCAATGGCAGCATCTCGAAAGACACCGCCGTGCTCGGAATTTCGAGCAAACAATCCGAACGGATTCTGGCCACGACGCCGCTCAATCTGCCGGGAATTTTGCCCGACGCCAAGCGACCCTTGGCTGCCGCGAGTTACTTCGACACTGCCGGTTTCATGGACGCCCTCGAACCGTGGGTGCTGCATGGCGTGCGTTCCGCCAGTGACCTTCCCGGCTTTCTCGATTTCTTCGGACTCCTGGCCGATGGAGTTGCAATTCCCAAGATCAAGGCCGATATTCAAGACCCGCCCGAAGTCAAAGTCGTCGTCGATCAAGTCCACACGATCTTCGAGATCATCAAATGCTTTCAAAGTTATTCGAGTGTGACGTATCCCGAGAACGGCGTTTGGGTTTCCCACCACGAAATGGTGATTAGAGACGTCCCGTAACACGAGGCGAGTTTGGTTCTCGTAACCCGCCCGAAGTCAAAGTCGTCGTCGATCAAGTCCACACGATCTTCGAGATCATCAAATGCTTTCAAAGTTATTCGAGTGTGACGTATC
>JAYUFG010000457.1:0-3836 GCA_043738845.1 Planctomycetaceae bacterium | reverse complement strand
CGGGAGCGTCAGCCCCCTGTTTGCTGTTTTTCTGCGTATTTGTTTTTCTTCGTATTTGAGCGTCGAATTGCCCTTTGACTGCTGGGAACAAGGGGCTGATGCCGCCCTGCTCGGCGGTGTTTTTTACGACCTGCTAAATCTTTTCATTTGCGGTTGCAAAGTTTCGCCGGTCGGATAGACTTAGCGGTTTAAGTTGTGTACTAGGTTGTTTTTAGGAAGAGCCTCCGATGGCAATGACAAAAGAGCGTAAGCAAGCGTTGATTGGTGACTTCAAGCGTAAAGCAGACGATTCCGGATCCCCAGAGATCCAAATCGCCCTGCTCACCACCCGTATTACTGAATTGACGGGCCACTTGAAGACGCACGGCAAGGATTATTCGAGCCGTCGCGGTCTGCTGGCAATGGTCAGCCGTCGCCGCCGTTTGCTGGATTACCTGAAACGGGTCAATCCGCAACGCTACTTGGACATCCTGCGGAAGCTCGACATCCGCAAGTAGCTGCAAAAATGCAGGAAGGTAGGAGAATTTGAAAGTACGTGTCGAGAAGCAGATTGGTGCCAGTGTTTTATCCATCGAGACGGGTCAACTGGCGAAGCAAGCGGCGGGAAGCTGCTTAATTCAGTATGGAGAGACGGTCGTGTTGTGTGCGGTGGCCTCGGGGCCGCCCCGTGGTTTTGGGGATTTCTTCCCCTTGACCTGTGATTATCGTGAGCGTTCCGCAGCGGCGGGTAAATTCCCCGGCGGATTTCTCAAGCGTGAAGGTCGTCCCACCATGAAAGAGACGCTCACATCGCGTCTCATGGATCGACCGATTCGTCCTTTGTTTCCGGCGGGCTATCTGGACGAAGTTCAGATTCAGTGCTTTGCCATGTCCAGTGATCGACAAAACGATCCCGACGTCCTTGGCATGAACGGTGCTGCCGCCGCTTTGGGATTGTCCCCTTTGCCATTCATGGGCCCTTTGGCCGCTGTTCGCTTGGCCCAGGTCGATGGCAAGTTCGTCGTCTTTCCGACCCAGGATGATCTCGAGGTCAGCGATCTCGACCTGATTGTCTCGGGCAACAAAGACGCCATTCTGATGATCGAAGGCTTCGCTCGCGAAATGCCCGAAGATCGCATGAACGAAGCGATTCAAGAGTGTCACAAGTTCATTCGTGAACTGTGCGATTTGCAATTGGAATTGATCGCCAAGGCGGGCACGAAAAAGGCCGAGTACAAACCGGCCGATGATGGCGGACTCGCCGAAAAACTGGCCTCTCGTTTTTACCACGACTTGAAAGCTGCCAAGCAAACGACGGGCAAACAAGCCCGGGCGGATGCCGTCTCGGCGGTCAAGGCGAAGGCTCTGGCGGAAATTATTCCCGATCCCAAGGCTGACGGCGCGTTCACCGAAAACAAGTTCTCGGCCGCTTGGTCGCAAATGGTCGAAAAGGCTGTTCGTGAGTTGATTTTGTCGGGCACACGTCCTGATGGTCGCGATCATAAGTCGTTGCGAAATATCGAATGTGCGGTCGATCTTCTGCCCCGCGTGCATGGTTCCGCCATGTTCCAACGGGGTGAAACGCAAGCTCTCATCACCGTCACGCTCGGGACGGGACGCGACGAGCAGCGGGTTGACGGACTCGTGGACGAATACTCCAAGAAGTTCATGCTCGACTATTATTTCCCCTCGTTCTCGGTGGGAGAAGTTCGCCCAATTCGTGGGCCGGGTCGTCGTGAAATTGGTCACGGAGCGTTGGCCGAACGGAGCGTCAAGCCCGTCCTGCCAGAGCCCGACGAGTTTCCTTACACGATCCGCATCATTTCCGACATTTTGGAATCGAACGGCTCAAGTTCGATGGCCAGCGTGTGCGGTGCGACGCTCGGTCTCATGGCGGCGGGCGTGCCGATTTCCAATCCGGTTGCCGGAATTTCAGTCGGCTTAGTTAAGGAGTCGGAAGACAAGTGGACCCTTCTTACCGACATTATCGGCGATGAAGACCACTACGGCGACATGGATTTCAAAATCGCCGGAACGCAAAACGGGATCACCGGAATTCAACTCGATCTCAAAATCAACGGGATCAGCGAAGCGATTATTCGGGCCACGCTCATTCAATCGCGAGAAGCCCGGATGGAAATCCTCCGCCGGATGCTTTCCGCAATTACCGAGCCGCGGGCGGAAATCTCGCAATATGCTCCGCGTCTGTTGCGGACCAAGATTGATCCGGAAAAGATCGGTGCCCTGATTGGGCCAGGCGGAAAAATGATCCGCGCGATTCAAGAAGACACCGGTGCCGTGATCGAAGTGGACGACGACGGAACGGTGACGGTCGCCAGCAACGACATGGCGGGTGCGAAAGCGGCCATGGCCCGGGTCGAAGCCGTTACCGCTTCGGTCCAAGTTGGTCGCATTTATGACGGCCGCGTAACGAGCATTAAGGATTTCGGTGCCTTCATCGAAATCCTGCCCGGCAAGGATGGCCTGTGCCACATCAGTGAACTGGCCGAAGACTACATCCAAAGCGTCGCTGACGTCTGTCAGGTGGGCGACTTCATCCAGGTCAAGGTCATCGCTGTCGACGATCAAGATCGCGTCAAACTGAGCCGAAAGGCCGTCTTGCGTGAAGCGAGCGGCGGTGGTGAAGGTGGCGGCGAAAATGGCTCTGCCGAGGGTGGTGGAGATCGACCGGAACGGGCCGAACGAAGTGGTGGTGATCGACCGAGCGGAGATCGTCCAAGCGGTGGCGACCGTGGCCGGCGTCCTCCTCCTCGTGGCGGTGGCGGTCGTCGATAAGCCGTATTTCGTCAAACCGGTGAAAGGTTTGGCAGAATTCAATAAACCCAACAAAGCCGCAACCATTTTTGGTTGCGGCTTTTTTTATGGGCCATTCTTTCCTACACTATCCTTCGTCGCCTTTGCGAGCTTTGCGCCTTTGCGTGAGCCTTGTTTGTTTTTGATCTCGACGGCTTATCGCGCACCCTAATCGCACATTCGCCATGCCCCCACTCCTTCAAGTCGAAGACCTGCAAGTTCAATTCCGGACGGACGATGGCCTCTTGAAAGCTGTCGATGGAATTTCGTTCTCACTCGACGAAGGAGAAACCCTCGGAATTGTCGGTGAGAGTGGCTCCGGTAAATCGGTCACGAATCTGGCGATTCTCGGCTTGATTCCACAGCCGCCAGGGAAAATTGCCGGGGGTCGGGCACTTTTTCGTGGCGACGATCTCCTCAAAATGCCGATCCGACAACTGTCCGCGATTCGGGGTCACCGGATCGCAATGATTTTTCAAGACCCGCTCACTTCGCTCAATCCATTTCTCACCGTCGCCGAACAACTGACCGAGGTCACGCGCCTGCATCTGAAACACTCGCCGCAACAAGCGATTAAACACGCGATTGAAATGCTCGAACGGGTTGGAATTCCCGCCGCAAGCCAACGAGTGTTCGATTATCCCCATCAGTTTTCCGGCGGAATGCGGCAACGGGTGATGATCGCGATGGCTCTCTCGTGCAAGCCGAACATTTTGATCGCCGACGAACCGACGACCGCTCTCGACGTCACCATCCAAGCTCAGATTCTTGAACTGATGAAAGAACTACAACGTGAGGAAGGGACCGCGATCATCCTCATCACGCACGATCTGGGCGTTGTGGCGAATGTTTGTCGCCGCGTGAATGTGATGTATGCCGGCAAGTTTGTGGAAGAAGCCAAGACGGACGTTCTGTTCGCGCAACCCCGACATCCGTACACAAAAGGTTTGCTCGATTCGATTCCACGATTGAGCGGTGCTGGCTCGGATCGTTTAACGCCGATCCCTGGTCAGCCGCCCGACATGATTCGCCTTCCGCCGGGC
>JAYUFG010000456.1:0-26878 GCA_043738845.1 Planctomycetaceae bacterium | reverse complement strand
ATCGCCGACTTTTGGCACCGAGGCAAACGTGTCTGGTCCGAAGTATCGTAGTCCAACGAGCGGTTCGCTCCCCGTGTTTTCCAAGACGATGGACCGGTTGGCTGCCTCGTGTGAGATGAAAACTTCGTCCTCAGTCTCAGCACCGAAGCGAATCATGGCGGGCGTTTGCAGAGCCAGCTTGCCCATCCGACCGCGACCTTGCACCGTGATCCAACCGCTCGCGCCCGGGTCTTTCAGCGTGCATTTTGCTCCCGGCTGCAACGTCAATTCCTTAGAACTGAAAAGTTGTTCGCTATCGACCGTGCCATAGACGATCCACTTATCGACCCAGCCTTCGCCCGACGCAGCGACGATTGGCTCCAGATAGTTGTTATCCTTGAAATGCGTATCGACGTTCTTGTCCCAATCGAGTTGCCCAACGATGAAGTCGAGATCGCGATGTTTTTCTTTCGGCATGTCTTTAACGAGCAACGCCCAGGGAACTTCGCGACCTTCGACGAGCGATTGATACATGCCAAAGACGTCGCTGCCCCATTGCGGCTCGTAGGTGCAGAGCGAACCGGGAGCGTGCAACACGCCCGGCGGAATGAGCCAACCCGTCCCGCGCTTCAAGCGATAAGCCCGCGACAGGTCGAGAATCCCATTGTCGCCGACGCTCCAGTCTTCGAGACACTTGCGAAGCTGAGCTTTGGTCGTTCCCGGTTCGAGGCCCATAAACGTGTAGGCGAAATTGTTATCGACGTTGTTGAGTTGTGGCGGAAAGTAGTAACTTTCTGGTTTCCCTTCTTGTCCGACGAGTTTCGCGTCCTTGAAACTTTGGTGCATGTGATGGGGAATCGGCCCCATGTTGTCGAAGAACTTTGAATAGACGGGCCAGCGATTGTACTTCGTGTGCATTTTCTGGCCGTTGAGGCGGCTGCCCGACTCGGCGACCGCGTCGCGAAGTTGAAAGCGTTGGTCTTGAAACGTGACGTAGCTCAGCCCTTCGTCGGGCATTCGATTGTCGTTGGCCGCTTCGGTGGTACTGGCGAACCAGCGTTCGTCGATCCCGCCACGATGCGCTCCAAAGGCATACCAATCTTGCGGGGCGAGCTTGATCCGTTTTCCAGGGTGCAAAAAGGATCGCGGTACCCAGGTTGGCGTAAGCCGCAACAGCCCTTCGCCCGCGTCGAGTGCCTGATCGAGAATTTTGCTAACATTATCTTTGGAAACGACGCTGGCCGTCATGGAGAACTCCTGGGGAAACGCGAAAGTCAAAACGCGAAAGTCAAAACGCAAAATATAGAACGGCGAACGCATTCAAAATTCGGGACTTTTAGCACGGGCTAAAGACCGATTTTCGCCGAAAAACGCTGGCCAAATGGCCCTCATAGTTTTATTCCGGCCAGAAGTCGCACGCAAGGTAGCGAACGGGCAAAAACACTGCGTTTCTTGTACAAGCGGCGTCTCGCCGCTTTTATGACGCGGCGAGACGCCGCGTCTACGAAGCACCCCGCTAAGAATCGAGCGGCACGTCGTCATCACCAACCGGATGAGAATGTCCCGCCCCGCAATCGGCCGTGAGCGGTTGACGCCCGGCGAAGCCCGCCTCGAGGTCGTGCCAAAACAGAACTTCCGGCTCGCCCAACTTCCAGCAGAGATAGGCGGGGCGACCCTCAAAGAACGCGGGAAAGTCCACCAACCCTTCCGGTCCGTTTTTTGGCTCAACGCCAAGTGCGCGGAGTTCGTCGATGTATTCCCGCAGGCGGTCGGTGTCCTTGGACAGTTCGTCCTCGATCTGCAAGAGTTCCTGCTGATAAGGATCACTCGCTTGTCGTGGGCGGTTTCCTTTCAACGACGCGAGCCGCTCGCGACGTTCTATGATCTCTCGCGAGAGGCCCACCATATCGGCCGTAATTGCGCGGACTAACGGCAAAGCGGCGTTCGCCTGCTCAACGGTGAAAAACTTCGCGGCGGGTAGTTGTTCAGCGGACATGAGAATCTTAAAAAGACTTATTGATTGGGACCACCGTGGACGGGTGCAGTAACAACCTTCGAGTCGGCCACGGCGGTTGGATTTAGCGTCGCGCGGCCCCAGGCAATATCAACCGGCATCCGCGAAAAATCGACAATGCAACCATCGCGACTGTAGCAGCTTAAGTCGTGCGTGGCTCCCATGAAAATGCAATCGACAGGGCACGGCTCGACACACAATGCACAGAACATACACTTGGAATAATCAATCGTGAAACCGGTGATCTTGAAACCCTTGCCGTTGGTCACCCGCTCTTTGCCAATATAAATGCAATCGACCGGACAAGCCTTGGCACATTGATCGCAGGAGATGCAGGTGGTCAGGTCGTACCGATGAAAGCCCCGATAGCGGGCGGCAACCGGCACCGGCAACTCGGGATATTCAAACTTCTCCGTGAACGTCCTGCGCTCAGGGTTGTAGGTAATCATCCAATAGCGCAGGGTGATCCACATCCCTTTGCCGACGGTAGAGACCGCGTCCCAAATATCACGAAACCATTGCCACATGGCGATATTCCAATTCATATCGGGCGTTGCGACCGAGAGGTGCGACGCGCGAAAGTTGTTGCGAGAGTTAATGTCCGACGGATGAATTATAGGCAGGTTAAAATCCGCCGCAAGCCGCGATTGAAGATGGTCAAATTTTGGTGTGTTTCTCAGAGGCACACGCTGGAAAATCCTTGGCACCTCCGTCGAATAATGGTCACGCCTTTACCGGTCAACACACCAATTTTGGTCGGTGACGCTGTCCCGTATTCCCCGGTCATTAGTCATTGGAGTTTTGACATGCGTCACTCCTACCACTTACCTCTAAATGAGTATCACGCCCGTCCCATCCCCCCTAAGTGTTCATGTCAAAATTGCCAATTTTGCTGAAAAAACCATCCGGATCACTTCTCTCACAACCCATCCGCGAGCAAAAAGGGTAATACTCGCCAAATTGACCAATGTAACTAAGTCTCACAATTATACTTTACCGCAATTCGTTATCCTGTAACCACTTATGTCTCAATAGGTGGATTGCATTGACCGCAATCCGTCCTTAATGCCCGGCGTCCTTTGGGCCGAAAGTAGACTTCCGGCCGCTCACGTCGGTCGGATGGGCGGAAAATAGCCCCGGTAAGGCCCCGGATTTCCTTGACTCTGCTTATTCAGCACGTAGAGTGGATTGTAGGGAAAGACTGCGGATGTCGGTTTGGCGACGGCCTAAAGGGGGCTGACACTGGAAATCCTCGACCGAAACGCAGCCGCTTTGTGGTGAAGTTTCGCCCCCAGGGGGACCGAAGCGTTGCTGCACGTGCGAACGTAACAACGTCCCCTACTTTCGTCCCACCGTTTGACGTTGGTCGACCGGCACGAAGCTGAAGGAATCCCTGGATCAAGGCAAAGGAATGAATCATGTTGGTACTGTCCCGCAAAAAGAACGAAAGTATCGTCATCAATAACGACATCACGATCGTGGTCGTGGAAATCCGTGGCGACAAGGTTCGCCTGGGCGTCGAAGCGCCGAAGGAAGTTCCCGTCCATCGTCGCGAAGTTTACGACGCTATCAAGCGTAATGAGGCGGCCAGCGATGCCGCCGACGAAGCGAAAAATGGGACCACCGACGGTGCTGAGAAACCGGCCGAAGGTTAATCGCTGGTCCCACTTCCAAACCATTCATCGCATTCAACCGCCGGTTCCCCCGGCGGTTTTTTTGCGAACTAACGAGACAGGCGTAATGCACGCATTGGTCCGTACTCTACGGATTGTCGATCACGGGAAGTTCATAACACGCGGCCTCGGTGGAATTGCGAACGAGCAAGTAGTGGCCAGCGAGTACCGGATTGTTCCAAGTCTTGCCTTCAATTGCCTCGAATCGGGTCAGCTCGACATGCTTTTTCGGGTTGTCCTCGACCAGGACGACATCGCCCGACTCGGCTTGCACTAAAAGCACATCGCCGACGAGCAAGAGTTGGCCGAGTTCATAACGGCCCCCTTTCCATAGTTTTTTGCCCGTCTTCAGATCGACACATTCGAGAATTCCATCGTCGAGACCGTAGGCATGATCGCCCGCGATCACGTGGTTGGAAAGTTTTCCCCGCAGCACGAGCGAATTGTGCCAGATTTTCTTAGCGGTCCAGATTGTCCCTTCGCAGGTGACTTGAAACAACATCCCGCCGATGTTGTAACCCTTTGTCACGAACAGTTGATCGGCGGAGATTTGTTGCGTTTGTGGTGAACTGGCATTGCTACTGCTGCCCCCTTCCCAGGGAATGCTCCACAAGACTTTGAGCGTTTGCACATCGTGGCCCGTGATGGTCTTTTCGTTGACGATCACAATTTGTTTCGTGTCGCCGATGGTGAACAAACTGGGCGAGCTATAGCTGATCTGTTGATCTCCGCCGGTGCCGACGATTTCGCCCGTGTCCTTGTCGTACGCGATCAACGAAACATAGGTGCCTTCCTCGGCAGACGGCGTCGGCGGCCCACCACCAGGAACGATCACCCGATGGTCAACAATCAATGGAGAGCCAGCCCGGCCCCAGGCCACGACCGGTTTTTCCACCTCGGGCGTTGACTTCACGTCCGCCAGCACGCTGCGCGTTTTCCAGATCGGCTCGCCCGTCACCAAATCAAGACAATTCAACCAGCCAATCGCGCCCATCGTATACACGCGCCCTTCGTGAATGGTCGGTGTGGCCCGTGGTCCGTCGCCACCGAGCGTCGATTCAAAGCGGCCAGGGTCGCTATGCACCCATCGGAGCTTGCCCGACGGCAAGTCGTAACAGACGACGAGTTCTTCATCGCCCCGCTGTTCTTGTGTGACGGCCGCCGTTCCGACGACGGAAAAGGCCGACCAGCCCGACCCGATCGGCTGTCGCCACAATTTTCGCGGTGGCTGCTTCACCCAATCGCGGGCCAGTTTGAGATCGGAAATTACCGCGTGACGATTTAGTCCAAGAAAGGCGGGATAATCGCGGAGGCCGGGAAGTTCCACCGATTTTGTTTCAACGGGTTGCGAGGTTTTTTCCGGCGCGAGTTTGCCGAGGTAGAAATCTTCATTCTTCCACCAGCGGGGAACGACTCTGGGCGGCCACATGTTCCCGCCCACGCTTTCAACTTTGAACATCACCATGAACAACGCCACCGCAATGATTTCGGTTCGCATGAACCAAACTCGCAACGGATACGACGCCGCCGAGAG
This sequence comes from Planctomycetaceae bacterium, assembly GCA_043738845.1. GTDB lineage: Bacteria > Planctomycetota > Planctomycetia > Pirellulales > DASRSE01 > DASRSE01. Next base: position 21,678 of record JAYUFG010000456.1, on the reverse strand, counting down.
AAACCGAAACCAAAGACTTGTGAAAATGACCGACACACCGACCGCAATGAAATAAAACAGAAACCGCATCCCACCATCGGAGAACCAAGTCTCAGCGTTCATATTGATGAACGCGATCACCCCGGCCGCGACAAGCCACAAAAGGAGCGGCAGCTTCCAGGTGCGATACCAAGCTGGCCGGGTTGGCAATGGAGTGTTCGTCATAAGTTTATCAATGCGTTGTCTATTCGAAATGAAGCGACGGGACTTTCTATGCCCGTACGGCTCGTCGCCGTCTGAGGTGTGACCCATTGAAGGGGATTATTTCGTTGCCTTTACTTCTGGCAACAGTCGATAACGGAGGTCGCGGACCGCACCCGTCGTTTGCCAAGTCGAAATGCCCATCGGTTTCGAGAGTTCGACCTCGCTGCGGATGCCAATTTTGCGGTCGGTCGTGTCGGCGTCCACGACTTGCTCGCCGTCGATCCAGGCTGTGATTTTATTCGGCGTCACTCTAAGTTTGATTTTATACCACTCCCCCTTTTTGAAGCTGACGATCTTGGTCGTATCGTTGTTATAGGCGTCGAGTCCGTCGAGGTTCGACAACCCGACCACACTTCCGCCCCAGCCTCCCAAAATCAAACTGCATGGATCATCGTTGACGGCAAATGTTAGCCCGCAAAAGAAATCACTGCCATCGACCCGCTGGGCTTGGAGGGCCAGTTCGTAATTCATCTTAGGCCACTCCTGGCCGCTCCAGGTGATGCCAGTCATGTCGTTCCCTTGCGGCAAAGTAATCACGCCGTTCTCAATGGTGATTTCGGCCTGGCCACCGAATTCGGTCGGCTTCCAATTGCCGAGCGTCTTGCCATCGAACAGGCTGATCCATTCGCCCGGTAGTTCGGTCTTCGTGACGGTCGTGTTCTCAACCGGAGCTTTGCCACTTTGAACGCTGTCATTTTTTGGCCCGTCTACTTGCGTCTCAACTTTGACGGGCAGCGTTTTTTCCTTGCCGTCATTTTTCGGGGCACCTGAACAACCAACCAGAACTAGTTCAGCCAAAATTAGAGCCACCATTACCAAAGTCGTGAAGGGTACGAAACGGGGGCTAGAAAGCCGGGCGGGAAACATATCGATGGTCCTTTCCAAGGAGGTGTGCATACAGCGGCAGAATTCACGTTGCCGCAACAGTTTAGCGGTAGGAAGTATTCTGAGCCATTGGGCATTCGCCTGTCATTTATACACAACTCATATACACTTGGTCCAATCTCGCGTTGTACCGATGCGCCATGTTTGAATGGACCGGAGGGATCGCAGCGACACCACCGATAAACTTGTACAAGCGGCGTCCCGCCGCTTCCGAAACGCGGCGGGACGCCGCGTGTACGAGCATCCCTCCGGATGAAAATGCTTGTGTAAATACAAGAGGGGCGTCAGCCCCCGAAGCGAACTCCTATTACGCTTCGGCTCCAGGGGCGAACGCCCATCGACTCGGTGTTTTGCTTGACCGGAACTCCACACGGCGAAACGGTTACTAAATTTTATTGATCGAGCAAGGTCAGGTCGGTCGGAGAACCGTCTTTACGATTGCCAAGTGAGCGATGAACCTCGGCATTGACGTCAAAGCTCACCACGGTGACATGTCCGTCGCAAAAGACCATGTTGACTCCGACCGAGTGGGGACCGCCGAAGGATTGGGCCCGTGTCACATGGTCATCCTGAAAGGGTGAGGCCCCGATGTTTGTCCAGCGATTCACGTCCCAGTCGTAGCCCAAATCCCAACCTTGATCGTTGTCGGTGTCTGAGGTCAGATACTTATCAATGTTCAGGTGCTTTTCACCAGCGAGATAGGTACAGGTCGCACCGTCATCGACGGTTTTCACCGTACTCCGGGTGTAAACGATCCCGTTGGGAGCAAGATAGTTTTTTCCGGTCGTATCGGCGGGGTCTTTCACGGCAGTGGCGTGGCTCCGCCAATCGTTCTCGCTCATTTTTTCACCTTCAGCGATTGTCGCTGGACCGGTCCAGCTTCCAAAGGGAATATCTCCGCCATTGGCGGCGTAATCATTTCTCCCGACGCTCTCCGGGCGATCAATGTTGTAATAAGGACTTCCATGCGTGTAAGGATACGTGTCGGGCCGCCGCCGCGAGGGACAGCAGTACAAAGGGACAACTTTCGTAACCCGAATGGCACCGGCTTTTCGGCGAGCGGCTTCGGGCTGCCCTTTGCCCACGTCATGCAGTTCGGATTCCCCAATGTAGGGCAGGATGTTGTACATCCAGCCTGTCCCCTGGTTGATTCCAAAACCCCTCTCTGGATCGCCCGCCCAACGCCAACCCCAACCGCCGGTCGGATAAAAACCATGTGTGGCGAGATGACTGCTGCAACCCTTGCCGATTTCGGCCAAGTTGTTGCGACACACCGTCCCCCGAGCCGTTTCTTGCACGGCACGAATGGCCGGAAACAATAGTGCCATGAGCGCGCCAATGATCGCAATCACGACGAGCAGTTCGATCAACGTAAAAGCGGGTCGTCGCGTGGACATGTGAATTTCATTTCAAAAAAGGATGTCGAGGTTTTGCTCTTTGGCCACCACGACGAACTATTCCAGCTTGCTTAAATCCGTGGCACTGCCGTCTTTGCGGTTGCCCAGTTGACGATGGATTTCGGGATCGACGTCATAACTAATAGCAACCACGTGTCCATCGCCAAACACCATATTCGCACCCGATGAATGAGCGGAGCCGAAGACCCGCCAATAAATATCGCCCGTGTCGGGACTATCTTCATGCGGGGGCTGCGTCGTCCAACGATTGACATCCCAGTCGTATCCAATATCCCAGCCCTGATTATTATCGCCATCGTCGGCGGCGTAATACTTCGAGTTAACATGTTTTTCGCCCGCTAAATAGGTACATGTATCGCCATCATCGAGTTGTGAAACCATGCTATGGAGGTACGTGACGCCATTGGGAGGCAAGGTTATTTTTGGGTTATTGGGATCGGTAACGTTCGAGGCAATCGTAATCCACTGACCGGGGGACATGGCATCCCCTGCGGCCAAGGATGCTGGTCCCGGACTTCCCATAAAATATCGCTGGGTCGAACCGGGCGGGTTAGTTGGGTTAAACTCTCCGCTGCTTCCCGCGTAATCGTTGCGGGCTGTCACGGTGGGCCTGTCGATATTTCGATAGTCGCCCACTTGGTACTTATATTGGTCCGCCCTGCGCCGCGAGGGGCAACAAAACAGAGGAATCACCTTCCCCGCGCGGGTCGCGCCAAGTGCCCGCTTTTGCTTGTCGGGCATTCCTTTGCCTAAATCGTGCAATTCTGATTCGCCAATGAAGGGAAGGATGTTGTACATCCAACCGCTGGGTTGCTTGACGCCAAATCCTCGATCCGGATCACCAGCCCAGTAAAAGCCCCACCCGCCCGTGGGATAAAATTTGTGATTTGCCAAATGGGACTTAAAGGCCTTGCCCATCTCGGCCAAGTTGTTGCGACACACCGTTCCCCGAGCCGTTTCTTGCACGGCGCGAATGGCGGGAAACAACAGTGCCATGAGTGCCCCAATGATCGCGATCACGACGAGCAGTTCGATCAGAGTGAAGGCAGCTTGATTGCGGCGCATCGGCGGTTCCTGTACACCGGATCCAAGGTGGAAAGAAAATTACGGAAAAGTTCGGACCAAAGAAAAGCACCTCACGTCATCCTAACAGAATGTTGTGTTTGCGCAAATATCCACGTGAATTTGTCGAGTTATCGGGGAAAGGTGGTTTTCCCGACAAGCCTCGTTTGGCAAATGTCGCTCCTGTTTTGTCGCCGGAGCTTGTTTTCTTGCCGAACCAGTCCGATTCCGTTACCGTAACTCGTGGTGAGACTTGTGGTTGAGGGTTGCGGATCGAACCAATGGCCGCAACCCCTCCCGCCCCAACCAACAATCGGATCCCTCCTTTCTTTGGTCATTGGAACTTGGACATTCGTCATTTCCCCAAAGGGTCGTCCATGTTACGCACAAAAATTCCACGCTGCCTCGTTCTCGTCGCCGGAATGGTCGTCATTCAATTCTGTCTGAGTGGCGTCTTGGCCGATGACAAAACTCCGCCGCCCAATAAACCGGGCGACTCAAAATCGGCGTTAATCGAAGCCCGCCATTTGCTCCTGACGGGAAAATATGCCGAAGCCATCGACACCTTCACACCCCTCATCGAGACAGAACCCGCCGCTGTTCTCGGACTCGCTGTATCCCATCGGGCAACCGGCAAGGTCAAGGAAGCCACCGACGTTCTCACGAAGGGGAATACTCGCTTCGGCAAGAATGCCGAAATCCCGGCGCAGTTGGCGAAACTCGATTTTGAACTCGGCACCGCCGAAGTTTCGCCGGAACGGATCGCCGAGATTCTGAAACTCAATCAGGACAACCTCACGGCCCATTGGATCGAAGCCGAACTCCACCGCCGCGCTGGCCGCTTGAAAGAAGCCGAGGCCGGGTATCGCTGGTTCGTCGATTACTACAACGCTCATCCAAACGTGAAGTCGGCCGACGAACTGCATTGCATTGGTTTGGCCGCTGGACAATATGCCCGGTGGAAGCGACTGCACGAGCAATTTGGTTTTCTGGTCAACGAACTTTTCCCCGATTGTTTGAAACTGGACCAGGATTATTGGCCCGCCCATTACGAGGCTGGCAAACTCTATCTCGAAAAATACAATCAGGCCGAAGCCAGCAAAGAATTCAAAGTGGCCCTCGCAATCAATCCGAACGCCGCCGAGATTCACGCCGCCCTCGCAGAACTCGCCCTGCAAGGTTACGACCTTGCTGAAGCCAAACTCCACACCGATCGGGCCCTCGCGATCAATCCGCAATTGATCGAAGCCCATCTCCTCCGAGCCAAGACTCACTTAGCCAACTTTGAAGCCGCCGAAGCGATCAAGGTTTTGAAAAACGGCCCGCCGGGCCTCCTGAAATTCGACGAAGGACGCGGTCTGCTCGCTGCGGCCTATTTCGCTGTCGATGGTCATCCCGAAAAACCCGAAGAGGGAAAGCAAGAGCAGGGCAGGGGGGGCAATTTGATCGCTGAAACCAATGCCCGTAACCCGCACGCGGGCGAGTTTTATCTATCTCTCGCCAGTGGTCTTGACACGGTGCGAAAGTTTCCCGCCGCCTCGAAATACTATGCCGAAGCGACCAAGCGTACGCCACAACTGACCGCCGCTCGCAGCGAGTTAGGTCTCATGCAAATGCGACTCGGCCAAGAAGTCGAAGCCGAAAAAATCCTCAAAGAGGCCTTCGACATCGACCCCTTCAATGTCCGCGTGAGTAACACGCTCAAAGTTCTCGACGTTCTCTCGGGCTACGCGATCATCGAGACCGACCATTTTGTCATCAAGTTCGACCGCGGTCGCGACGAACTCCTCGCCAAATATGCCGCCCGCTACCTCGAGGACGAAGTCTATCCCGACCTCACTAAAAAACTGGGCTACATCCCCGCCGAAAAATCGTTGTTCGAGATTTTCAGTCGCGCGAAAAATACCGATGGCCACGGCTGGTTCTCCGCCCGCATGGTCGGCCTGCCGTACATTGGCACGGTCGGAGCCTGTGCGGGCAAGATGGTCGCCCTGACCTCACCCAACGACACCAAACAGAAATTCAATTGGGCCAGAGTCCTCAAACACGAATTTGTTCACGTCCTCAATTTGCAGCAGACAAACTTCAACATCCCGCATTGGTACACCGAAGCCCTGGCCGTCTACAACGAAGGTTACGCTCGGCCGCGCGACTGGACCATCCTGCTTGCCGAACGACAGCGGGCGAACAAATTGTTCAACCTCGAAACGATCAATCTTGGTTTCATTCGCCCTCATTCGAGCCAAGACTGGACGCTCGCTTATTGTCAGGCCGAACTGTATGCCGAGTACATGGTCGAAAAATATGGCGAAGATGCCCTCGCGAAAATGCTCAAAGCCTACGCTGACAATCTAACCACGCGGGCGGCACTCAAACATTGCTTCCAAGTTGAGCAAGACGACTTTGAGAAAGGCTACGGAAAATTCTTGGAGAAGATCATCGCCGGGGCAGGGGAGGAGGGCGGAAAAAAGACCGACGCCGACTTCGCCACGCTCGTTAAGCAGCATGAAGCGGCACCCGACGACGCGGACATCTCCGCCAAATTGGCCCTCGAATACATCCGTCGCAAAAGCCTCCCGCAGGCTCGCGAACTTGTCGCCCCGATCCTCAAAAAGAATCCGCAGCATCAGCTAGCAGCTTACGTGATGGGTCGGCTCAAAATGTCGATTGGCGAAGATGATGAGGCGATTTCCCTCATGGAAAAAGCACTCGACAAAACTGCCCCGCAAGAAAACCTCTTGGCCCTTCTCGCCGCGATCCAGATGAAGGCCGAAAAGTACGACGCAGCCGCCGAGCTTTACGAATTAGGAGCCCAGCACGAGCCGCACAATCCGCAGTGGACGCAATCACTGGCCCGCGTATACCTTCTGGCGAAGAACAACGACAAGCTCGTGCCGATCCTCACGAAACTGGCCGAGGCTGATGCCGACGACGCGACCGTTCGCAAGAAGCTGGCCCAACTCGCATTCGACCGCAAAGACTTCGCCGCCGCCAGCAAATGGGCGACCCATGCCTTGTACATCGACATTCAAGACGGCCCGTCCCATAAAATAATGGCTCTCGTCCTGACCGAGAAAAAAGCGTGGTCGCCCGCCTTCGCCGAATTTGAAGCGGCGGTCGAACTCCTACCCCAAGACACCTCCCTCCGTTACACTTGGGCAGAAGCCTGCATCGCAGCCGAAAAACCCGACCAAGCCAAAACGATCCTCGAAAAACTCCTCGTCCTCGATCCGGAAAACGCCGCCGCAAAATCGCTACTCGATACTCTGAAAAAATAGCCAACAACAACAACCCCTCTCGTATCTCTGCGACCTCGGCGGCTAATTCCTAGTCCTATTTGGCGACAAAGACATTGAGCCGCCGAGTTCGCCGAGGACACAGAGAGGGAAACGCAAAACTTACTGCTCGTCGCTCCCTCCCATTCATCGCTCATCATTCATCGTTTCCTCCATGACCAACATCAAGCTCTCTGAATTTCAACAACTCATCCGCGACATGTACCTCGAAAAAGACCTCGCGCGCGGGGTCGATGGAACCTTTATGTGGTTCATGGAAGAGGTCGGCGAACTCGCGTCCGCCCTGCGTAACGGAACGCACGAAGAGCGGTTGGGCGAATTCGCCGACGTGATCGCCTGGCTCACGACCATTGCCAACGTCGTCGGCGTCGATCTGACCGAGGCAATTCAACTGAAATACGGCTCCGGCTGCCCCGGCTGTCAACAATTCGTCTGTGCCTGCACCAACTCGGAGAAGCCATGAGGCAGGCCATCGTGCAATCTTTTTTTCACTCTGCGTGTGCCGTAGTCGTGTTCCTGGCGTTCTCCGCCGAAACTTCATCGGCCCGCGCAGCCGACGTAAAAATCGAGAAAATCGAAATCGGCTTCGCAGGCAAATACAAACTTGGCTATTGGACAGAACTGACCGCGACCGTGTCGGGACTCGAAACCGATAATCCCTTTGTCGAGGAGACTGCGCCCAGGATCGCGGCGACCGCTCCCAGGATCAAGCCGACCGCTCCCTGGATCGAGGCAACCGTGCTGGACGGTGACGGCGTTCCCTGTACGCATCGCACTCCGTTTCACAAGGGTCGACTTCCTTTCTCTCCAACAACCGACGTTTTTTCGCTCCTCATTAAGCCGGGTCGTCCCGACACGCCCCTTATCGTCAATGTGCGAAACAGCGACGGCATTCTGGCCACCCGAACTTTTCATCCGTCTGAATTTCCGCCGCCGCTCCCGTTGAGCCAAGAACTTTATCTGACGTTCTTTATCAACGACGACGATCTGGTCCAGCGAATTTCGCAACCCCGCGACGAATCATTGCGGGCAATCATTGTTCCTCTTATTGTCCCAAATGCGGCCACCGTTGCTGAGCCAACGACCGAATGGTGGAAACTTCCCTTTGATCCGTTAGGCTACGAAGGTGTCGATGGAATTATTTTCAACGTCAACAGTGAGATTGCAGAAACGTGCCTTACCTCTCCACTCCTGAGAGGAATTTTCGGTTGGGCAGGGCAGGGGGGTAAACTCGTTCTCTCTGCCAACGAAAATGCAGAACGCATCCTTGGCAAATTTAAGTTTCTCCCGTCCTTCGGCCAATTCAACGGTCGCACTACGATCAAATCCCCCGCCGCACTCCTGCGTTACGCCAGTCCGCCCGAACGCGAAGAATTCGGCGATGCCTTCGGCAAAAAAAACGCCGAGTGGTCCGTCCCCAAACTGACCAACGTGATTGGCAAAGTCGAATGTGCCGACGGCGAACGGGCGAACCAAATCCCGCTCGTCATTCGACAACCCTACGGCTTCGGCGAACTAACCTTCGTCGCCCTCGACTGGAATCGGCCGCCGCTGGCGGGTGCCCCCGGACGCGGCTATTTCTTCGACAAGCTCTTTCGCCGCACTGCCAAGCGGGGCGATAAATCGTCCGACACCTCCGGCGGTGTGGTCGCCCACACCGGTTACGACGACCTGTCGGGCCAACTTCGCTCGGCCCTCGATCAATATCCGGGCGTCTCGCCAACGCCCTTCTGGACGTTCGCCTTGCTCGTCGCCGCCTATCTCGCCGTGATCGGACCGCTCGATTATTATCTGATCCATCGAGTGTTTCAAAAAATGCAAATGGCTTGGCTCACCTTCCCGCTGAGCATCTTGCTCTTTTGCGGACTGGCCTATTGGCTGACGCAGCAAAACCAAGGTTCCGTCACTCGCGTTCGTCAGGTCGATCTCGTTGACCTGATCGACGTTTCGATTCCGGAAAGTGTAAGCGATACGACAAGTATCGTGCCCGACAGGTCGATCATGTCGCGCACCGTAAGCTGGTTGCAAATCTATTCACCGCAGAGCGAAACGCTCAATTTGATTGTTGAAAACCCGGCCGCAACGACACTGATTCATACCGAAAATCAATTGTACCTTTCCGGTTCGCGCTTAGAATGGTCCGGCTTGCCCGGCAATTCGCTCGGCGGCATGAACGTCACGAGCGGCAACTCAACGGAGGCCGCAACCACTCAAGGGTACGTCCTCACCTTAGATCCGATCACGCAGCTTTTTCCGGCCGACGGTTCAAAAAAACAATTACCCCATCTCGACGCTTATCCGATCCCCGTCGCGTCCAGCCGCTCCTTGATTGCCCACTCCGATCAATCCGACATCAAGCCGCCCCTTATCAACCTTCGCAGGGCAGGGGAGGGGCACCTCTTCGGCACAATCACCAATCAACAGGCGACCCCGCTCGAAGAGTGCGTCCTGTTTTACGACCATGTCTATTACAATCTCGGCCGCTTAGAACCGAACCAACCATTCACACTCGACGAATCTCGCGACCCTCCCAGCATTGAAGCCCGCCTCAACCGCCGCCGCTTGCAAGGTAACAAAGTCGTCGCCTCGCCCTATGATCCGTTCGACACCGACGTCCGTCGCATTTTGGAAACGATCCTGTTTCACGAAGCGGCTGGCGGCCGCGAATACACCCAACTCAAAAACCGTTATCTCCATTCTCTCGACCTCAGCGGCCACTTAGACCTCGGCCGCGCCATCCTCGTCGGCCGCAGCAATACCCCCGCCATCGAACTCCGCCGCGATGACCAACCATTGGCTCAACCCGACGACGAGCGAATGACGCTCGTGCGATTTGTTTTCCCCGTAAGCCAGAAAAAAGAACAGTGAACTTTCAGCAATGAACATTCAACGATACTCACCGTTTCCCTATGGCTAATCGCTAACACCTAATCGCTAATCACTTTCCCTCATGATCGAAACCCGCGACCTCACCAAAAAATACGACCAACTCTTCGCCGTCAAGTCGCTCGACCTGACGCTGCGGCCGGGCGACGTCTTTGGGTTCATCGGTCCCAACGGGTCAGGCAAAACGACCACGATGCGAATGCTCGCCACACTCCTTAACCCGACCTGGGGAGAGGCGTATGTTTGTGGTCATTCGATCTACACGCACCCCAAAGAAATTCGCCGCCTCATCGGTTACATGCCCGACGCCTTCGGTGTCTACGAAGATATGAAGGTGATCGAGTATCTCGAATTTTTCGCCGCCGCCTATCGGATCGACGGCCATGCCCGGCGCAAAAAATGCGATGAAGTTCTCGAACTGGTCGGCCTGGGCTATAAGCGAGAAGCACTCGCGACGAGCCTTTCTCGCGGGATGAATCAGCGGTTGGGACTCGCTCGCGTGCTGCTGCACGACCCGCAAGTTTTGCTGCTGGATGAACCGGCGAGCGGTCTTGATCCCCGCGTGCGGATTGAAATTCGCCGCGTGATTCGTCACCTGGGCGAGTTGGGCAAGACGATCATGGTCAGCAGTCACATCCTGCCCGAACTGGCCGACATGTGCAACCGTTTCGGCTTCATCGAGCGGGGCATTTTGGTCGAGAACGGCGACCTGCAAGAGATTCTGCGCAAGGTCCGCCCGCAGATTATTTTGCATATCGGCGTGACGGGCAATTTTGATGCTGCGGCAAAAACCCTGGAAGGGCAGGGGAGCGTTGCCCACATCGACCCCCGCGACGGCCTGCTCATCGTCACGCTAAAAGAAGGCGTCACCGACTACAGCGATCTCCCCTCCGCCCTGATCGCCGCCGGTTTCAAACTCACGCTCTTCAAAGAAGAAGAGATCAACCTCGAAACCGCATTTATGAAACTAACGAAGGGGATCACGGCGTAAGCTCATGTCAACTGCGAATTTACATTGGCAGCCACAAATTAGTTCGTTCTAGCAAGTAAACCATAGCATTGCATGGCCTTTTAACGGGGGATTCTAATATGAACATTATGGTGGGGGACTCGGTTATCTTCGGCAAGGGTAGGGGAATTGTATTACGTCGAAACGGCGACGAGATCACCGTTCGTTGTCCAGATGCGGGTGATATACGTGTGGAATTCTCTCGCGGCGAATTGCGACACATAGCCGAAGCAATGTGCGATGCCAGGAAAAACGGTACCGTCTATAAAACTGGCATTAGCCTCACTGGCAATTCAACTCTTGCCGACCTTGTTGAGGCGTTCGGTTACGCAACGGGCCAAATGCGAACGGATTCACTCAACAAAGTTTTGGGCCAGCTTTATCGTGCTGGATTAACCGTTGAGCGAGCAGGCAACCGTTGGGACCGAGATGCAAAATTCAAGCTCATTTTTGACGGCGAGCAACGAGAAGAGCCGACAAGTGATAATTCGGCCCAACCGTCTACCGATCAAGGCGACATACGACGCTGCTCGCTACCAAGCCCGTTTTGGCCAGAAGCATTTGGCCTTGATGCAAATCGCGAGATTGCTTTTTTACGCGCGCTAACCAGTGCAGCACCGCTGTTATGTGTTTTTTACCTACCCGACGATTCGTGTGAGCCGTGGGTTCAGTCCACATGGGAGGGCATCGCTAGCTGGGCCTATCGTTGTGCTCAGCGTTTTGATTCGATAACTTCATCGGACAGTTCACTACCAAAAGTGACGGTCGGACCAACAGCACTGTTGCATTCGTATCTGAATCCATCGCTTCTCAACTCAGAGTCGCCGAAATTACGTGATGAGCCGCACAACTTAAACCTAATCGCCGTTCGTTCGGAAAGCGAGGTACCGGTCGAACTGTCGCGTATTCGCGCACTTTGGCCGGGTTCGGTGTTTGAGTTTCGACCTGAAAGGCTCATTTCGACTGAACATGAGATTTCACACAACCTAAAGTCAATCCTCGATTGCTTATTTCTGATCGGTGGGTTTGACAGTGGAGGGGAAAAGGGAATTTCGGGACTGAAGGCACTCAATTGGAGCAAAGAAGCTGTCGAACAACTTGGCGTTCAAAGTTACCGTTCAATCGGAGCTATCCTTTCGTCCTCATCATTTAAGAAGTTCCGGGGAAGTAACGAAAACTCTATCGCGCTTTCCCTAAAATCGCGTTTGGCAAAATGGATCATAAAGCGGAATCCAAATGCGAAAATAGCTTTTGAGTCGGTATCCTCCGAAAAGATCGACGGCGAGCGAACGATGCGCTGGGACTTAGTCGTCGATAAATCGGAGCGATTCGAGATTGAAACGATGTCGGGTTCAGGGCCCTTCGAAAATTTCGCTCACAAAAAAGTATTTTCTCGATCGAATAGTGAAAAAACGCCGTTTTCACTTGTAGTACCAGGCGAATCCGTGCTTTGGGCTGGACCTTTCCTAGCCGACTTAGCCGAACATTTAACCGGTGCTGGCCGGGTTTTGTTGCCATGTTACGCCGATCACGGATTTTTTGAACTTGCAGCGTCGTCATTAAACGACGAAGTGCTTTCGACGGAGATTCCCTGGAATGCGCTCCGTTCCGGAGCCGATGACCCAAGTCCCCAGACGGCGGTTACGGAAACGCGAATTAAAATTGATGACGTCAAGGGCTACGACGAAGTTCGAGAGAGAATTCAAGAGCTAATCATTTGGCCGGAAAAACACCGTGCGGCCATACGGCGTCCGTCGAGGCAGTCCGGAATTCTCTTTTTCGGACCGCCGGGTTGTGGAAAGTCGCGACTGGCCCGCGCGATCGCGGGCGAGTTGGGGCACGAGGTTCGTTTATTGAGTCCTTCAGACCTTCGCGGACCATACATTGGTTGGGGCCAAATTATGATGCGCGATCAATTCGATTGGGTAGCGCAGAACGAACGTCGGATGTTGATAATCGACGAGATTGACGCAATCGCACATTCTCGACGCCATAACACAGACATGCACACCGACGAGAAGGCGAATGTCAACGAACTTCTGGTCCAACTTGACCGGGTATCGCTACTCGGTCGAATTGTCGTCGGCACAACAAACTATATTGATTCGCTCGATGACGCTGTCGTGAGAAGTGGCCGTTTTGGACGATTTATTCCGGTTCCACCGCCTGACGCAAAGGAGGCTACGGCTATTCTCGAATACTATCTTAAAAAGCTTACGGATGACGAGCCGTCCGATGGACAGCGCGCAAGGATAACGATTCCAAACCAAGAGGAGCTTTGCACCGCAGTAAACGACGCAATGGGGAAAAATAGTACCGAAGCGAATTATTACTGCGGAGCAGACATCGAAGAAGCGGTCAACCGAACCTATCTTCGATGCCTACGGCAAACAATGAAAGGAAAAGAATGGGCGGAGGAATTTCAGAATCTCACGGTGATTTTGAGCAAAGAAGAGATAATGCGGTCGCTTCGCGAAGTCTCCAAGTCCGTTACTTCCGACGCCCTACGGCAATTCCTTTCCGACACAAATCGTTTTTGCGGTTCCCAAACCCATGACGAGATGAAGCGACGTTTAGGAATTTCGACGTAACGTATCGTTCGCGTTCGATGATCCGCGACGTATCATTTTCAATTGTTCACCCGCATCCCCACAAACTCCCGCACCCGGTTCTCTATCGCTGGTTCCACCGGAAGACGTTCCATCGAACTCGCGCCGTAAAAACCAACGATGCCGGTCGTGTGGTCGAGGATGTACTGGGCATCGGCCGGTTCTGCAATCGGGCCGCCGTGACAAAGAACGAGTATGTCGCGATTGACTCGCTTCGCTGCATCGTGCATCGCCTGCACTCGCCGGGCGGAGTCTTCGAGCGTCGCGGCCGTCGTCGCACCAATAGTCCCCTTCGTTGTCAGTCCCAAGTGCGGGATCAAAATGTCCGCACCTGCCTGCGCCATCGCCGTCGCTTCATCCGGGTTGAACACATACGGCGTGGTGAGAAGATTCATTTCATGCGCGAGGTCGATCATCTCGACCTCGAGGCCGAAACCCATTCCCGTCTCTTCTAAATTCGCGCGAAACATCCCGTCGATCAAACCAACCGTGGGAAAATTTTGCACACCCGAAAAACCGGCCGCGTCGATCTCTCGTAAAAAAAGTTTTATCAGCCGAAACGGATCGGTCCCGCAAACGCCCGCCAGGACGGGCGTGTTTTTCACCACCGGCAGCACCTCGCGGGCCATATCGAGGACAATCGCATTCGCATCACCATACGGCATCATGCCGGAGAGCGATCCCCGTCCCGCCATACGAAACCGGCCCGAATTATAGATCACCAGCAGATCAATTCCGCCCGCCTCGGACATCTTGGCGGAGAGACCTATTCCCGCCCCGCCGCCGATGATCGGTTTTCCGGCGGCAACTTTGGCTTGGAGGTTTTCGAGGATCGACTGACGTGAGAAGAGAGCCATTTGTGGAAATGCTGAATGAGGAACGATGAACGATGAATATTTGACGCAAAGAAAAAGAATCGGAGAATTCGGCAGTATGGCTATTCGTTACGGAAGTTGTGAGCTTTGTCAATCACTTAGGAACTTCAAAAGTTTCTCCGCTGCCGCCGTCGCAAATTCAGCATCGTTGATGTGACAGTCCATTACAACGAGTTCCGTTCCGCCCAGAGTTGATTGTAATCCAGATAATAACTCCGCGCGAGCAGCAGCGGCCTCAAATGGTTGCCCTGCCCGATCAATGGCCGAAACACCTTGCAGGGGAAACAACACACAGGCGGGACCGGCTGAAGCCGAGACTTTACGACCGATCTCTTCACCCAACGTCCGATTCTCACTGGGCGTGGTCCGCATCAACGTCACGGCCGCATTGTGTTGATAAAACTGTCGCTCGCGAAATTTCTCCGGGACCGTTTCTCGCGGGCCAAAATTCACCATGTCGATTGCACCGACCGAAACAACTTGCGGAACACCATGTTTCGCGGCCGCCGTCAGTCGATTCGGTCCTGCCGAGAGGACGCCACCGACCAACTCATCGGCCAGTTCGGTCGTCGTGATGTCGAGGACGCCCGCGATCAAACCGTCGGCAATCAGCGACTCCATCGCCTGACCACCGTTGCCCGTCGCGTGAAAGACAAGAACTTCGTATCCGGCCCGTTCGAGAATCGCTCGTGCCTGCTGAACACACGGGGTCGTGACGCCGAACATTGTCGCAGCAATCAGCGGCTTGTCGCTCAAATGCCCTCCTAAATTTCCGGCCGTTGCGAAACGGGGCAGGGCAGGGGATGGGGCCGCGCCTTCAACCGCCACCGCTTGATATTGAACCATACCCACCATTGCCGCCGCCGCGTTGCTCAAGATCAAACGACTGATCCGATTGATCCCCGCGATATCGACGACCGAGTTCAGCATCAAAATATCTTTGTCACCGACCCAAGGCCGCACCTGTCCCGAGGCCAGCGTGCTGACCATGACCTTCGGCACGCCGATGGGCAAGGCCCGCATCGCGGCGGTGCCGATCGTGCTGCCCGCCGAACCGCCGATTGCGAGTACTCCCGCCAGTTCGCCCCGCTCAAAAATCTGACGAACAATTTTCGTCACGCCGATGGCTGCTGCGGTGATCGCCGCACCCCGGTCGGCCCGTCGCTGTTGCTCCACCAGTGTCGTCCCTGCCGCCGCAAAGACTTCCTCGCGACTCACATCCGCCACAACCGGCGACTCTCCCAAACAGCCCGCATCAATCAGCCGAACCGCAACCCCCGCCGCCTGCAAACGCTCGCGTACAAACGCCGCCTCGATTCCCTTGGTATCAAGGGTGGCGATGAGAGCGACGGGTGATGGTGACAGAGACATTGGAAAAAAACGCTAAACGAGAAATGCTAAATGCGAAATGGGAAACATGAGGGGTGAGCGGCGAGCGGTGAGCGGTCGTTCCTTCCCCTCATTCGTCATTTGGGTTTCTTCATTCGTCCTTTCCCCTGTTCTGCATTTTGCGTTTTGACTTTTGCATTCCCCTTCTCCTTCCCCCATTCATCGTTCATCGTTCATCGTTCATCGTTCATCGTTCATCGTTCATCGTTTCCCCTAATACTTCGCCATCTCTCGCCCGCCCCCGTCCGGCTTCACCACTTTCAACATCTCTTCCGCCTTTTGCGTCATCATTCGTAGTTCACTCGCGACGGCGATAAACTGCATCCCCTGCGCGGCTCGCTTCAAAGCTGCGTTCGGGTCCATGCAGTGCATTCCGGTCGGCGTGCCCGTCTTTTTGCCAGCATCCACAACGGCCTGCAACGCCGCCTCAAACTCCGCATCGGTCGCCAAGGTTCCGTCAGGCTTCGTCATGTTCGCCCTTAGATCAACCGGCCCGACGAAAATCGCATCGACGCCAGGCAGGGAATAAATCGCCTCGGCGTTGGCGATGCCGGTCGGACTTTCCGTTTGCAAGATCACGAGAATCTCGTCGTTGGCTTTTTGATAATACTCTGTACTTGTGGCATCGAAGTTCAGCGAGTGCATCCCGCCGCCAAGGCTCCGATTTCCCGTCGGCGGATATTTCGCGGCCGCAATCGCCGCCTTCGCCTGCTCGACGGTGTTCACCATCGGGACGACAATCCCAAAGGCACCTGCATCGAGAACCCGTTTGATCAGATAATGATTCCCCTCGGGCACTCTGGCCAAGGGAACTCCGCCCGCGTCGGAAATCGCGCCGAAGATAGCCGCCGCCTGTGACCAATCGAAGGGCTGATGTTCCATATCGAGTGTCAGCCAGTCGAAGCCCATCCGGGCGAGAAGCCGAGTGGCAAACAGATCGCCGAGCGAGAGCCAAGTTCCAAAGCTGGGCTGGCCCGCTTTGAGTTTACGTTTAACAGGATTGATTTTCATCGGGATGTTTTCCAAAGTTTTCGGGAAAAATGCTTGAAAAATGCGGTGTTTGAACTATTTTCTCGCCCATCACCAAGCAGGGCAGGGCAGGGCAGGGGAGCAAAACCGATTTCACACCAAAGGACGATCTCCCGCAAGTCCTACAGCCAGAACGACCCGAATATGTTACCATGAACGACTTACGGCCCGCTGGGGGCCGCGTTTAACCCCTCTATGCGCCTGTTCGCCAATTCGCTCCGCCGTAGAAATCGACCGAATTCACCGGACTATCTCGACCAGGACCCAAGAAAGGACTGTTTTTTCATGCGATTTTTTTGTTTGACCCTGTTGGCTACGGCGGTACTGACCAGCGTCGGAAGTGCCCAACCTCCCGCCGCTGCTCCGACACCCAAAACGGACAAGGAAAAAGTCAGCTACAGCATTGGCTACGACATCGGCAAGAAAATTGGCAAGGACTTCAAAGCCAACGGGATCGATCTTGACCCGGCCCTTTTTGCTCAGGCGATCAAAGAAGGCTTGTTGGCGGCCAAACCAGCTCTCACCGACGAAGAAATGAAAAAAGTCCGCGACGACTTTCAAAAGGAAATGATTGCCAACGCACCCAAACGGGCGGCCGAAGCATCTGCCAAGGCCAAAAAAGAAGGCGAGACCTTTTTGGCCGAAAATGGCAAGAAGCCGGGCGTCATTACTACCAAGAGCGGTTTGCAATACAAGGTCGTCAAAGAAGGAATCGGTGCCACTCCGAAGACAACCGACATCGTGAAAACCCACTATCACGGGACACTTCTTGACGGGACAGTTTTTGACAGCTCCGTCGAACGCAACGACCCGGCGACGTTTCCCGTAAATCGCGTGATCCCCGGTTGGACCGAAGCCCTGCAACTGATGAAGGTTGGTCAAAAGTGCCAACTTTATATTCCGTCGGAATTGGCCTATGGCGAAGATGGTACGCAAGACGGAGCCATTGCACCGAACTCGACATTGATTTTCGATATTGAATTGCTCAGCATCGAAAAGCCGAAGTCGGGCTTGCCCGAAGGTCTGCCGAAGTTGGAAGAAAAATAAGCATTTCACCGATTTTGATTGTGGGTCTCATATCTGACACATCACATGTTAGCCGGTTCACTTGTGAACCGTGAAGGGAGAAATACGAACATGCTCGCCATTTCGCATCGGGTTTCGGCGTACTCGCATTGGATCATCGCGGCGCTCATTTTTGCATTCTGCGGCCCTGCCCTCTCCGCCCCGCCAGCGGCAGCCAAATCCAAAACGGATGTCGCCCGCGACCACATGGTCGATGAAGACATTATTGGCCAAGGGATCAAGGACGAACGGGTCGTCGCGGCGATGCGGGCCACACCGCGACATGAGTTCGTCTTGCTCAACAATCAAGCGAGTGCTTATTTCGATGTGTCGCTTCCCATTGGCGAACATCAGACGATCTCGGCACCGTTCATCGTTGCCTATATGACCGAGCAACTTAGCCCTCAGCCCGAGGACAAAGTGCTAGAAATCGGCACCGGCAGTGGTTATCAAGCCGCCGTTCTTAGCCCGCTTTGCAAAGACGTCTACACGATTGAGATTTTGGAATCGCTGGGCAAAAAGGGTGAGTCCACACTCAAGCGGTTGAAATACAACAATGTTCACGTCAAGATCGGCGATGGTTATCAAGGCTGGCCCGAACATGCCCCGTTTGACCGGATCATCGTGACTTGTTCGCCGGAAAAAGTTCCGCAGGCGTTACAGGATCAACTCAAAGAAGGTGGCCGAATGGTCGTCCCGGTCGGCGAGCGATATCAACAAGTTTTGTACCTCTTCAAAAAGACCGACGGCAAATTGGTGCCAGAAGCTCTTCGCCCGACGTTGTTCGTCCCCATGACGGGCAAGGCCGAAGTCGAACGACAAGTCAAACCCGACCCCCTCAACCCGAAAGTCTACAACGGCAGCTTCGAGGAGATTACCGGCAAGGAAGGCGTCCCCACCGCCTGGCACTATCAACGTCAAATGAAAGTCGTAACCGGCAAGGACGCCCCCAATGGTCAGAACTATATCTCGTTCACGAACACCGAGCCGGGGCTTCCGTCGCGATTGATTCAGGGAATGGCGGTCGATGGCCGCAAGGTCCACGAGTTAGAGTTTTCCGCAACGGTCCGCATGAAGGACGTTCGCGCGGGCCAAGCGACGGATGAACTCCCGATGGTCTACGTCCAGTTTTATAATGAGAACCGAGCCGTCGCCGGAAAGGGTGCGGTCGGTCCCTGGCGAGGAACGATGGACTGGAAACGCGAAACCGCCAAGATCAAGGTGCCCGGCGATGCCCGCGAGGCGACCATCCACATCGGCCTCTTCGGTGCGATTGGCGAAGCCGACTTCGACGAGGTCGAAGTAAAGATGACGAAGTAAAGATGACGAAGTAAGAATTCGGTCCGAACTACGTTCTCCGTTTCACTACTACCGTTTAGCCGCGACGCGCAGCGGAGCGTGGTTGCCCCACGACAATGTATGCGTTCCCATTCGCACCGGTCCTACCGATTAGTCCGTTTGGCGCGTTTGATGCAATTCGGCAATCTCTTCCGGCACCCCTATTCTCTCCGCCGAGAAGGGGAGGGTTTCCCGATTGGGCAAACTTTTCTTTTTCGTCAATCTGGCGGGATTCTGTTGAGTGGTGCTTTGGACTCGCCAAACCTCGCCGCGTCTGTCAGTTGTCTCTTGAACCAACTTTCGTTAGCGGGTCTCGGCTCGCTGACCGTCTACCCAACGGAAATGGCGGTTCACCAATAAACGAGGAATTTTCGGGCTGAATTCAGGGGCCGACCGCCGCCAAAGGGGCATTGGGGTTGCCGGAAGCCGATTTCCAGAACCCCGCTATTTTCGGCTTAAAAACCCATAAAACCGAACATAAGAAACATTATCGGACGTTGTGGGTGCCCTAAAAACCGCCGAAATCCGCTCTCGCCCGACCACCGGCCAACCGTATCATTACCAGACCCAAGCCCTCGAACAAACTCTCGTTAGCCGGTTCGCTTGCGAACCGTTTACACCCGAATACGCCACTCATGTACGAATGGTCCAATAGACGCACGCCAATCAGAATTTCGACCAGAAGGTCCAACCAACCCATTCCAGGCCCGCTATTAGACCACTTGTAAACGCGGCGTCTCGCCGCGTTTTACCAAAGCGGCGAGACGCCGCTTGTACAAGTTGCCAATCATGCCACCACGCCGTTTTCCAAAAACATTCCCATCCGGCGAAACTTTTCATACCGAGTTTTCACCAACTCCGCTCCCGATTTCGCCGTCAATTCCCGCAGCGTCTTCAACAGATACATTTTCATCCGGGCGGCCGCCTGGAAGTGGTCGCGGTGGGCACCCCCCAGCGGTTCCTCGATAATGTCGTCGATGACTTTCAGCCGCAGCAAATCCTTCGACGTAATTTTTAACGCCTTGGCCGCCTCCGGGGCATGAGTGTGGCTCTTCCACAAAATGCCCGCACAACCTTCCGGGCTAATGACCGAATAATAGGCAAACTCCATTACCGCGACTTTGTCACCCACACCGATCCCCAACGCTCCGCCGGAACCACCTTCGCCAATCACGACACAAATGATCGGCGTCCGCAGGCGGGACATCTCGAACATGCTCTCGGCAATCACCTGGGCCTGACCCCGTTCCTCGGCTCCAATTCCCGGATAAGCTCCCGGCGTGTCGATGAAGCAAATGATCGGCATCCCGTACTTCGCCGCCATCCGCATCTTGGCCATCGCCTTGCGATAACCCTCGGGATGGGCGCAACCAAAGTGACAGGCGTTTCGTTCCTTGAGCGTTTTTCCCTTTTGATGCCCGACGACCATGACTTTGTATTGATCGAGTTTGGCAAAGCCGGTTCGAATCGCCCGATCATCGCCAAAGTTTTTGTCACCGTGCAACTCGACGAATTCGTCAAACAGCCATTGGATATAGTCGGTCGTCATCGGCCGGTCGGGATGTCGGGCAACCTGCACCCGTTCCCAGGCGTTCAGGTTGCTAAACGTGTCTCGTTTGAGATCGCTAAGTTTTCTTTTGAGCCGGCTAATTTCCTCCGACACGTCGCCATTGACGCCCGCCGATTCCAACTGAGCAAGCTGGGTTTCGAGTTCGTCGATCGGTCGTTCAAACGCCAGACGATTATGAGAAATGCTCATGGGTGAATCCATCTTCCAAAATTGAGTTTGCGTGCCACTGGCTCTGCCAGTGCGGGACCGGCGAAGTTTACTTTGGTGGGGCGGCGACCGGTGCCGGAGGTGGCGAGTCCCACAACTTCATCTCGCGATACTCTTTCAGAAACTCCTCCAGCGATCCAGGCCGATCCGCCGGTTTCTTCGCCAGCAATCTCCGCAGCAACTTGGAGAACGCTTGACTTACGTGGCGGTTCGACGCTTCGACCGGCGGCGGGGCAGAATTCAAATGCTTGTTCAAAAGCTCGCTCGTCGACGAACCCGAAAACGGCGGTCGTCCAGCCAACAACTCAAACAGGACGCACCCGTAACTATAAATGTCCGCCCGCTGGTCGAGGGCTTCGCTCCGAATTTGCTCGGGCGACATGTAACTACGGGTGCCCTGGATTTTGCTGCCACCGCCCATTAGTCGGCCCAAAAAACCTTTCTTCTTTTGGGCAATGGCAAAGTCGATCAGTTTCACGTCGCCCGCGTTGCTGATCAAGAAATTATCTGGTTTCACATCGCGGTGGATCCAACCTTTGTCGTGAACGTGAGCCAGACCTCCGGCCGTTTGTTCGATAATCTTTCCGGCGAAGGGGAACAATTGCTCGACCCCGTTTTGCACCCATTGCTTCATGTTCGGCATGGGAAAAAACTCCATCGCCAAATAGGCATATTCGGGAAGCTGTTCAAACCCAAAAATTTTGACCACGCCGGGATGGCTGAGCGTTTTCCCAACGACATACTCTTGCTTCATCAGGGCCAATTGTTCGCGGTCCTGGGCATATTTTCCGGCCAGC
>JAYUFG010000455.1:0-10154 GCA_043738845.1 Planctomycetaceae bacterium | reverse complement strand
TTTCCGCCGTAGGCGGTATTAGGCCCGTGCTTTAGCACGGGTTAATCGGATCAGACTCCCGCAGTTCCCCGCACCCCGCCGCCGAAGGCGGCGGGGTGCGGGGGAATTCCAGGGTTAGAAAAAAATGGCTCAGCCAACAACCCGTACCCAAGCACGAGCCTACTACCCGCTTCGCGGTGAAAACCACTGAAAGCAGCCTTTAGAACCGCCACATCGTTGATCGCGTTTAGATTTCTGTCGTTTGGCTTTCATCGCGTTAAGGAAAATCGAATGGAACAAAACCGAGTCGGCTTACTGGCGGCGTGTGCATTTGCATTGGCTATGATTGCCTGCGGGATCGCACTCGCTGGTTATCAGATCAAAGAGAAGGTCTGTAAACTGACCTGCGAAGGTTGGCAGCTTCAGGAAAAAGACGGACTGCTTGGATTAGCACAAATCGATTCGGGCAAATGGTTTGCTAGTGCCCCGACAATCACGGATAGCAAAAACCGATACATCTCGGGCGACCCTGAGGGGAAATCACCGACGTTGCATCTCGTCGAAAAGAAAAACCCGCATATCAATTGGGCATTTGATTTCAGCAAACAATGGAAGCCGGTGTTGGGCGAAATGTCTGGCGGAAGTCGCTACTTGCAAGGAAACAGCGGTTTCCGCTTCAAAATGAAATTGTCCGAAGGTCCGTTCAAAGATTGGTACGTCGCCGTCGATCCCATTTCGCCCGAAGAAAAATCTTACCCGACGAAAGTCGCGACTTGGCGACCGTTAAAACTCATGCAAGATGCCAAAGACGCCGCCGAGTTGGAGTATGTCGATACTTTTTACGACGAAGGGCACAAATAACCTGCCCTGTTGGCTAAAAAAAACGGAGCGTTATCAATCCTCACTCGACCCTCTTCGTCTCTGTGCCCTCGGCGATCTCGGCGGCTAATTTTCTTCGTCACCTTGGAACCGACGACCTACAAACAAAAGTAGCCGCCGAGTTCGCAGAGATAAACGAGAATGCGTAAATCAATGATTCATTTTTCCGCATAAAGGAATATCAAATGGAGCGAAACCGAATCGGGTTACTTGCGGCGTGTACATTTGCACTGGCGATGATTATCTGCGGGATCGCCCTGGCCGGAATCCAGGTCAAGGAAAAGATTGGGAAACTAACCTGCGATGGGTGGGACCTCAAAGAAAAAGATGGCCAATTGGGATTGGCGCAGGGCGAATCCGGAAAATGGTACGTGAGTGCCCCGCTGGTATGGGACAGTAGCAACCGTTATTTCTCCGGCGATCCGGAAGGCAAATCGCCGACGCTGCATCTGGTGAAACGGACGAACCCGCACTCCAATTTGGCGTTTACGTTCATTGAAGAGTGGAAGCTAAAAGAGGAGAAAGCCAATCCTGGGTGTTGCCTTACCGGGGTCAGTGGCGGTGTTTTTAAGATGCAGCTTTCGGAAGGACCGTACAAAAATTGGTTTGTCGCGGTTGATCCCGTTCCCGACGAAGCCAGAACCGATAAAACCAAAACCCCCGACTGGCGTCCTCTCAAACTCGTCCAGGACGAAAAATCGGCGGTCATATTTCGATACCATGACACCAAGTACATTCATGGCGGCAAGTAATTGTGTAGGTCAGGTACGCCGTACCTGACGATAGTAATTGGTCGCCGTTTGCTAAAACAGAATCGGATGTTTCGATGAGAAATCTAGGGAGAACCAAATGAAACGAAACCGCAAGACGCAAATCGCCGTACTTACACTGTTGATTGGTTGCGCAATTTCAAGCATCGCGACGGCGACAATTCAGTCAAAAGTAAAAATCGGCAAGTTATCCTGTAAGGGGTGGCAGCTTAGCGAAAAGGATGGGCAACTCGGACTTGCCCAAGTCGAATCCGGCAAGTGGTATGTGAGTGCGCCAATTTTGATCGACAGCAAAGGTCGCTTTGTTTCCGGCGATCCTGACGGAAAGTCGCCAACCCTGCATCTCGTTAAAGAAAAGAACGCCCATATCAATTGGTCGTTTGAGTTTTCAAAAGAATGGGAACCTCGTGTCAATAATAGTATTGAAAATAGCGGATTGCGTACCGGCACGAGTGGTTTTAACTTTAGAATGATACTTGCCGACGGTCCATTTAAGGGAATGTATGTCGCCGTTGATCCTATTCCGCCGGAAGCGAAGAACGACCCGACCAAGGTTCCATTTTGGCGGCCGCTAAAACTCTCGTCAGATGCCAAGGACGCTGTTGACTTCGAGTATCAAGACACAAAGTATGAAGAGGGACTCAAGTAGAAAGTACCGTATTGCGCCAGAGAGATCGGAGAACGAATCAGGTCACTCGACCCTCTTCGTCTCTGTGCCCTCGGCGAACTCGGCGGCTAATTGTCTTCGTCACCTTGGAACCGACGACAGACCATCAAAAGTAGCCGCCGAGTTCGCAGAGATAAACGAGAATGCGTAAATCAAGCTTGTAGGTCAGGTACCCCCTACCTGACGAGTGACAAACGGTTGGCATGGCTTTACGAATCGATTTACAACGGCGTCCCTATTGTCAGGTACGGGGTACCTGACCTACGAAAAACTGTTCCTCATGTTCTCCTACCATTTCATCTTCGAGCGGCCGCTGTGGTTGATCCTGTTGGGGATCATTCCGCTCCTGTGGTGGTTGAGTTTTCGTAGTTTGGCCGGTTTGGGACCGGTCCGGCGGATTTTCGCGATTGCGATCCGCAGTCTGGTCCTCATGCTCTTGATCTTCGCCGCTGCCGAATTTCGGCTGACCAAAACAAGCGAGCGGCTCAGCGTGATTTATCTCCTCGATCAATCCGAGAGCATCCCGGAGGTCCAGCGAAAACTCATGCTCGACTACGTTCGCCAAGAGGTCAAGCAACATCGCAACCTGCAAACGCAAGATCGAGCCGGCGTGATCGTCTTCGGCGGAGAGGCCGAAATCGAAATCCCGCCCTTCGACGAAAATGTCCTCGTCAGCCAACTCGAAACCCGGGTGGATCGCGAACATACCAATCTTGCCGCCGCAATGAAAATGGCCCAGGCCTCTTTCCCCGAAGACGCCGCCAAGCGTATCGTCATTATCTCCGACGGCAACGAAAACATCGGCGATGCGATGGAACTCGCCCGCATGATGAACGAGGCAGGCGTCGGCATCGACGTGATCCCCGTCCGATACCCAATTCGTGGCGATGTGGCCGTTGAAAAAATCGTCCTTCCGCCCGACGTTCGGCGGGGACAGCCGTTTGAAATGCGGGTCGTCCTTAACAACACCTCCGTCGCGACCAAGGACAACAACGGCGTTATTCCCGGCAAGTTGCAAATCGTTCGCAAGACGCACGACAAAGAAGAAATCCTCAAAGACGAGGCGGTCACGGTCGCGCCGGGCAAAACGGTCCTTTCGCTGCGAGAGGAAATCGACCAACCCGAGTTCTACACTTATGAAGCCCGCTTCACCGTCGAGCCGGGCTTTCCCGACATTATCCAAAACAATATCGCGACCAGTTTCACAAGCGTGCAGGGAAAGGGCAAAGTGCTATTGATCGAAGACTGGCAAACGCCCGGCGAGTTCGATCTTCTGGTCAACAAATTGCGGTCGGACAATATCGAAGTAACCGTGCAACAGTCGAATAACCTCTTCAAGAGCCTGGCGGAATTGCAACCTTACGATTGTGTATTGTTGGGCAACGTCCCCAAGAGCAGTGGCACCGACGGGGCCAACATCAGCGGTTTCAGCGATGCACAAATCAGTATGCTCGTCCGCAATACCCAGCAGATGGGTGCCGGAATCATTATGCTCGGTGGCGAAAACAGTTTCGGCGCGGGTGGCTGGACCAATACCGAACTGGAAGCGGCGATGCCCGTCGATTTTCAAATCAAAGCGGCCAAGGTCGAAGCGGTCGGTGCCCTGGCGATGCTCATGCACGCCTCGGAAATGGCCGACGGCAATCATTGGCAAAAGGTGATCGGCAAAGAGGCGATCAAAGCCCTCGGCGGCAGTGACTATTGCGGCGTGATCCACTGGGGCGGAAACGATCAATGGCTCTGGGCGGGTGGCATGGTGCGTGTCGGACCGAATCGAAATCAAATGCTCGGTGCCTTAGATAAAATGCAGCCCGGCGATATGCCCGCCTTCGACGGAGCGATGGTCATGATCGACAAGGCGATGAGTGGTCTGCCCGACGCCGCTGTTAAGCATGTCATTCTCATCAGCGACGGAGACCCTTCGTTCAACACACCCGCCGTTTTAACTTCGCTCAAAAATCAAAATGCGAAAGTCACGACGGTCGCGATCGGTGCGCACGGTTCCATCGGCACGCAGATTATGAAGGACATTTCCAAAGCGACCGGCGGCAACTATTACGAAGTCGCCAACGCGAACGCCCTGCCCCGGATTTATCAGAAAGAAGCCCGCCGCGTCGCCCGTTCGCTCGTGTTTGAACGCGACACCGGTTTCAAGCCGAACATCAGGTATCCGCACGAAATACTGACGGGAATCAAAGACCCGCTCCCGCCAATCACGGGCTACGTCCTGACGCACAAAAAGGACAGCCCGCTCGTCGAGTTGGCGATCACCGCGCCGCTCCCGGCGGGTGAAGGCGACAACACGATCCTGGCGAGTTGGACGTATGGGCTCGGAAGAACGGTCGTGTTCACCACCGATTGCGGCAAGCGTTGGGCCACGAGTTGGACGAACTGGGAGAATTACACTAAGTTCTTCTCCCAAATGGTCCGCTGGACGATGCGTCCGACCGGCGACACTGGCAAGTTTTCGCTGGCCACCGATGTTCGTGACGGCAAGGTCCGCGTGACGGTCACGGCCCTCGACAAGAACGACGAGTTTCTCAATTTCCTCGATCTCTCCGGCTCGGTCGTCAATCCGAACAACGAGGCGGGCGGATTGAAAATGGAACAGACCGCTCCCGGTCGTTACGTCGGCGAGTTCGACTCGAAAGCGGCAGGCAGTTATTTTCTGATGCTCAGCCCTGGCAAGGGAATGGCCCCGATCCGCGCGGGCGTGAACGTCTCGTACTCGGCCGAGTTTATGGACCGCGAGCCAAACGAATCGCTCCTCAAATCGCTCTCGCAATTGACGCCGAAGGATGGCCCGATGGGCACGTTGCACGCGGGACTTGTCACTCGCGACAGTTTGTCCAAGATTTTAGAGGCCGATACATTTCGACACGATCTTCCACGAGCCGAACATCACGAGGACATGTGGCATTGGCTGCTATTGATCGGCAGTTGTTTATTTTTGAGCGATGTGTTCATTCGTCGCGTGATGGTTAATTTTACCTGGGTCGGCGTCTACTATTCCAAAGTACGCGATTTCGTCCTTCGCCGTTCGCCCGCCCCGCAAAAGGTTGAGTATCTTGACCGACTGCGCAGCCGCAAGGCGGCCGTCGCCACTGCGGTCGAACAACAAAAGGCGTCGATGCGTTTCGAGCCACAACCTGACGCACCGGCCGATCTGGGCGTGCTGGACGACGCGATCAACTCGGCTGGTCCGGTCACCAAACCGCCCCCTTTGCCCGACGACGGAATGGCACCGGGAAAAACCGATCCCGACGACTACACCAGCCGCCTGTTGAAAGCGAAACGCAAGGCACAGGGGGACGACTCAGGGTCGAAATAACCTTGAAGAAACGGCATTCTGCCGCCTGCGTAGACGCGCCAAGACGCCACGTCCACAAAATTGAAATTGACGCTTGCCAGACGAGGCTCGACAATCTTTAATGAAGGTGTCTCGCTTCGTACATAACTGCGTGAAGCAAAACTTACCTACGCCTTTTTCGTTGAGGAACACCGTGATGAAGAAAATAGCCGTGATGCTGATTTTGGCACTTGGAAACGATGTCGCGTACACAAATCCTCAAACTGCATTTGCACAGGCGGAAGGTGTCGATGCGATCAAAGTCCTTGCCTCGGGCGGAAACGCCAGCACGCAGGTCACCGGAAAGATCACTGCGCACACGGCGACCGAAGTCACAATTCAGTCGCGAGCAACTGGCGTGAAAATTATTCCGGCGAATGAAATCGAGTTCGTGCGGTTTTCCAATGGCGGTGAAATTAGTCTCGCCCGAACCAAAATTCGCGACGGAAAACTGGACGAAGCGCAAAACGATTTAAAGAGTGTCAAACGCGATAAACTTGACAACCCGGCCGCACAAGTCGAGTACGATTATGTGCAAGCCTTGCTCGCGATTCGCTTGGCCCAGGGACAGTCGGGCAATCTGACCGACGCAGGCAAACTGCTGTATGCGTTCATCAATGCCAATAAGGAGAACTACAACTATTATCCCGCCTGCGAATTGATGGGCGACGTTTTCGTCTCGATTGGAAAGCCAGCCCCCGCCGAACAGATGTTCGCCGAGTTGGCCAAAGCTCCTTGGCCGGAGTATAAAATGCGGGCCAGCATCGCCAGTGGGCGGTCGCTCTTGTCTCAAAATAAACCGAAGGAAGCAATCGACAAGTTTACCGAGGCGATGAACCTTTCGCAGACAGGTGCCAAGGGTTCGGAAACGCAGGTCATGACCGCCACGCTCGGAAAAGCGGAAGCCTTGGCCCTCAGCGGAAAAGGTGCCGAGGGTTTGAAAATCGCGGAGGAAGTTCTTGCCAAAGCGAGTGCCGAGGATGTCGATCTTCACGCGCGAATCTACAACACGCTCGGAAGCTGCTACCAAAAAACGAACCGCGAAAAGGACGCCCTGCTAGCCTATTTGCATGTCCATCTGCTGTACGCCAACTTGGCCGATGCTGATGCCGAGTCGCTCGCGAATCTGGCAACGTTGTGGGAAAAACAAGGGCGACCTGATCGGGCCAACGAATGTCGCGGCCAACTGCAATCGAAATATCCAAACAGCCGATGGGCGGCAAAAAAGGCTTCTTAACGAAACTATGACAGGCCAATTGGCGGCGAGGAATGTGATGGCATATTTGAAATATCACCTCTTTCGAGGGGCAATGATTCCGCAGGCAGGTGACCTGGACAATTCGGCATGGTTCCCGCAATCGTCATAAATTCCTGTAGGCGCGACGATTTCTGCTTTTAACCGGCTTCGATGCGTTTTCCGTAAGTCGTTACTGCATAAGGACTAAGCAGAGCGACTCCCGTTTAAGGCAGGGAATGCCGAACTAGTTTAGATACCGCTCCAGTTTTTTTCCAAAGGGATATTCAATTATGCGTCCGTTCTGCGCATAATGATGTTGGATTGGCGTGCCTCCCTCCGCTTGCGCTAAGACCACTTCGTCGCTCCACGAATGGTGATTGCGTTGCATGGCGATCTGTAATATCCCACCTGGTCGTTTCTTCCGCTCTGCGTTCCAGTTTTTGTCTTGATGGCTGTCGGTCTATCCCCACCCGGAGGTCGATTCGTTCGACGATGTACAACGTGAGCAAGCAAACATTGCTAATGAAGGTTCTCTGTGTCGCGGCATTTTTTGGATGGGGCGGTCTAAGCGTTCGCGCGGACGATGTCCCTTCCCCGACGCCCGCAGATTCAAAAACACCCGTCGCTGCATCCCCACAACGGTCCGACAACACGCTCGATGTTTCGCGACAGATCGACCAATTGATTCAGGCGAAATTAGACGCCGCGAAAATCGTCCCGTCTTCGCAAACCGACGATGGGGAATTTGTCCATCGTGTTTACCTGGACATCACCGGCCGCATTCCGACCGCCGAACAGGCTAAAAAATTTCTCGACAGCACGGATGTTCGCAAGCGCGAAAAGCTCATTGACGAACTGCTCGACAGTCCCGCCTTTGGTCGCAATCTGGCGACGTTCTGGCACAACTGGATGGTGATGCCCAATCAGCCGAACTTGCGAGTTCCACCCGACAGTCGTGGTCTGCACGCTTGGCTCGTGGAAGGGTTCAACAAGAATCGGGGTTGGAACGAAATGGTCGCCGAACTCATTTCGTTCGAGGGAAGCACGAGCGAAAAGCCCGAAGGTGTGTTTTACCTTTACAACGGCAACAACTACGCCCGCCCCCGACCGAACGTGATGGCCGCTTCGGTTAGTCGGCTGTTCATGGGGACGCAAATTCACTGTGCAGAGTGTCACGATCATCCGTTTCGCGATAAATGGACGCAAAAGGACTTTTGGGGAATGGCAGCGTTCTTCAGCCGGATGGTCGATGACCCAGGCACAGTTTCGGAAGACGAACGTGGGCACAGCAACACAGGTGCGATAGTCCATGAAGTCGTCGAGATGAAGCCGCCACGCGCCGTTGATGTCAAATCGGGCGACCCGCCGTTCATTCCGCCGCCGCCGGGCGCGGCGATCCATATTCCTGTGACGTCGTTTCGGTCGGTTGGAAAAGTCATCCCCGCGAAGTTTTTGGATGGTTCGACTGGGACGATCCCCGATAAGGCTCCGTTTCGTCCCGCTTTGGGCAAGTGGATCACGTCGCCCGAAAACAAACTGTTTTCGCAGTCGTTCGTCAATCGCCTCTGGGCACAATACTTTGGCCGTGGGTTCGTGAATCCAATCGACGATTTTGACGAGTCAAACCCAGCTTCGCATCCCGAGTTATTGGAACTGCTGGCTAAAGAATTTGTTGCGTCCGGTTTTCAACCAAAGCATTTGGTGCGGTGCATTTGCAACTCGCAAGCCTATCAACGGGACAGTCATCCGGTTGCTGAGAACAAGGGCGACATCGCCCTGTTCAGCCACATGCAATTGAAAATCCTCAAGCCGGAGAGTCTGTATGACTCGCTCTCGTCGGCACTCGAGCTTCCCGACCCGGTCTTCGTCGACGATACGCTGTCCTCAACGCTTTATACCGGCGTGAATGAAGCCACGCCTCGCGACCTGTTTTGCTACTTCTTCAATACAAAAGATCCCGCCGCCGACGCCAGCGAATTCAGTAATGGAATTCCACAGGCTTTGGTGCTGATGAATGCCCGCAGCGTGAGTCAAGCCGACGCCGACCCGCACGAGGACGTGATTGAACGGTTAGAGAAAACGAACGAGAAGCCCGACGAGATCGTTGAGGACTTGTTCCTGGGAGCATTATCTCGGCGTCCAACGGCCCAGGAAAAACGACGTTGCACCGAATACGTAATCAAGCGAAATAAGAAGCCCGATGCTTATCGGGACGTTTTGTGGAGCCTGTTGAATCGCAGCGAGTTCACGTTTTGCCGCTGATAAGTCGGTCTTTGCGGGTTTCCGAAAGGGTCGTCGCCGAAACAACGCCCGCTGGATATAATAGAGCATCAGACTTAGGAACATCGTCGGACCGGTCTCTTTCCGGGCCTAGTCCGAAAAAAGTTGTTACCAATTTTCGCGACTCATACTGCCCACCACCATGAGTCTAATTCATCGCCGAGCCTCACTACAGGGCTTGGAAAATTCGCTCAGTCGCCGTGACTGGCTGAAGTTGTCATCGCTGGGGTTGCTCGGCGTTTCAGCTTCGGGCTGGCTTCCTGCTCTCGCGCGCCGTGCTGCGGCGGCGGCCGCTGCCGGAGGTCGCAAGCATAAATCGTGCATTGCCCTGTGGATGAACGGCGGCCCGAGCCAAGGGCACACGTTCGATCTCAAGGAAGGAAGCGATTATAAGGCGATCTCGACGGCCGTGCCGGGTATTCAAATCAGCGAGTATCTGCCCAAGTTGGCGGCGCAGATGAAAGACCTCGCCGTCATTCGCAGCATGTCCACGAAGATCGTCGATCACGATTCGGCCAAGTTTCTGCTGCACACAGGTTACCCCAAACAGGGCGGGATTTTGTATCCGTCGCTCGGCTCGATTGTGTCCCGCGAGTTGGGCGATGCTGAGTTTGAATTACCGAACTTCGTTGTTCTAAAGGGCGAAAAAGGTCTGGCCAACGGCGGGGCGTTTCGCAATAACGCCGCTTACCTCGGGCCGCACCATGCACCGTTGGTGTTGATCGATTTAGCCAAAGGTGTTCCTCATCTGCAATCGCCGGTGGACGATCAAGAGTTCAGTTCCCGAACCGAACTGCTCGACGAAGCCGAATGCGAATTTCGCGATCAGTATGGACTGCACACGATTGAAGAACATCGCATGTCGTATCTCGGTGCCGCAAAGCTGATGAAATCGGACAAAGCCCAGGCTTTCCATATTGAAAAAGAATCGGATGCGATTAGGGACGCCTATGGCCGGCATAGTTTCGGTCAGGGGTGTCTCCTCGCGCGACG
>JAYUFG010000454.1:0-3847 GCA_043738845.1 Planctomycetaceae bacterium | reverse complement strand
CCGCGAGGAGTGGGCGACGCCGCGAAAAATTGCCGCCTATGTCGAACAGCGGGTAAGCCAGTGATGATGAAGACACCGCATTTGCTGCCCGCCCTGTTCGCCGTCGCTGTGACGATCATTGGACTGTCGCTGGGAAGTCAAGCTGCGAGCCGCTTCGAGGACGAGCAGATTCATACGGCGGCGCGACAGCGCGAGTTGGAACCGATCTCGCCCGGTGTGCGAAACCTGTTTCAGCAAAAGAGCCAAGGGGCAGCGTTGCAAGGGGCAGCCTTTCGCCAGAATGATCTGCTCGTGATGTATGGCGGTTCGGAAGTCATCACGCCCAACCCTTTCGACGTGACGACGTTGTTTCAGAATTATCCGGAAGGCTTTGCCGTGTTCTCGATTGGCAAGCTGGATACGACGTGTCTCTCGATTTTGCAGAAGTTGGCGTCGTTGGGTCCGAATTTGCGAGACCAGAAAATTGCGATCTCGCTTACGCCGATTTCGTTTTACAAGCGCGAGATGGTGATCCCCGCCAACTATGCGGGCAATTTTTCTCCGCTCCATGCGCACGAGTTGATCTTCAGCATGTCTTTGAGCATGGACCTCAAACAGCGCGCGGCCAAACGGATGATAGAGTATCCTAAGACACTGTCGGGCGACCCGGTGTTGCAGTGTGCGGTGAAAAATCTCGCCCGAGGTTCGTGGCTCAGCCAAGGGATTTATTGGTTGACGTTGCCCGTCGGAAAAACCCAGAGTTGTGTCCATCGGCTGCAAGACCACTATGAAACGTGTGCGGTGTTGCGGGGACCGGAATTCGTGGCGACTCCCCAACGGTCGGCGGAGCGTATGGATTGGCCCAGTCAACATGCGAAAAGTGTGACGGCCTCTCACGACCTGGCCAACAATAATCCCTACGGCTTTCACAATCGCATTTGGAACGAACACCAACACGAATTGGTGGCGGGAAATTCCCCGCTCACGAAAAAAGATATGGAGCAAATGATCAAGGTCACGAAAGAGTGGACCGATCTCGAACTGTTATTGCGGGCAATCAAGGAGTTAGGTGGTCGGCCGTTGATTCTTAGTTCGCCGATCATGGGACGGTATTACGATCATTGGGAAATTCCGGCCGATACTCGCGAGGCGTATTACGACAAGCTACAAGAAATTGCCCAGCGGCACGGGGCCAAGGTGATTACTTTTCGCGAACACGATGGGGACAATGATTTTGTCTACGATGAATATAGTCACTTGAACAGTAAAGGTTGGGTCCATTATGCCCAAGCGTTGGCGGACTTTTTTCACGACTCTCCGTGACCATCGCTGGTTGCGACAGATCGGTCTGACAGTCTACTACCTGGCGGTTATCGCCGGGTTGATTGCGTTGTATGGTCGGGGCGATTTCAGTACGCCCGCGTTTATTTATCAACAATTTTAAGCACGGCAACGATGGACTTGCTCGCACGAATTGATCGCTGGGGAAAAGAAACACCGGAGAAGGTGGCGCACGTGTGTGGCACGCGGCGGCTCACGTATGGTGAGTTGCTCCTGCGGTCCGATGCGCTGGCGGGATACTTGGTCGGGACGCTTTCTGACGATCATTCGCCGATTGCCGTCCTCGGCCACAAAGAGCCGGAATTGTTGATTGCGTTTTTGGCGTGCGTCAAGTGGGCACCCTTATGTCCCCATCGACTCGTCGCTGCCGACGCAACGGATCGAGCAAATCATTGCCACCGCAAAAACGTCACTCACGCTCACGCCAGAGCTCATCGCCGCAAGAGCCAACGATCTTGACCCACGTCCCGAGCGAACGATGCGACCCGACGACCCGTTCTACATTATGTTCACCTCGGGCAGCACCGGCGCACCGAAGGGGGTCGTGATTACGCTCGACTGTCTCACCATGTTTTTGAATTGGATGCTGGCCGAGCAGTCATTTACCGAACGGGAAGAAACTTTTCTCAATCAGGTTCCCTACTCGTTCGACGTGTCGTTCATGGACACTTTCACCAGTCTGCTGACGGGCGGAACGGTTTGGAGTATCACCCGCGACGAGATCGCCAACCCGAAGCAGCTTTATTCATCGCTCGCGGCGTCGGGCGTGACGACCTGGGTGTCCACGCCGTCGTTCGCCCAGATGTGTCTGGTCGAAAAAAGTTTCGGGCCAGCGATGTTGCCACATGTCCGTCGATTTTTGTTCTGTGGAGAAACGCTCGCCCCACGGGTCGCGTCGCAATTACTCGACCGTTTTCCAAACGCTCAGGTGTGGAACACGTATGGCCCGACCGAGGCGACCGTCGCGACGACGTCGGTTTTGGTTGATCGTGAATTGCTTTCGCGATACGCATCTTTGCCAATTGGCAGTCCGATGCCCGGCTCGCAAATCGTTATTATGGACAACATGCAGCGCGAGGTTGCACCGGGCGAACGGGGGGAAATTGTGATCGTCGGGCGACACGTCAGCCCCGGCTATCTCGGTCGGCTCGACCTGACCGAAAAAGTCTTCTTCACGCGACTCCCTCTCCTTTTTGGAGAGGGCCGGGGTGAGGGGTCTTTGGTGACGCCCCCCAATGGCGAGCGGGCTTATCGCACCGGCGACGAGGGACATTATCAAGATGGACTGTTGTTCTTCGATGGCCGCCTGGACCATCAGATTAAATTGCACGGTTATCGAATCGAGTTGGGCGACATCGAGGCCAACCTACAAGCTCTGTCGGCCGTTCGCGATGCGGTCGTCCTGCCGATCAAGAAAGAGGGACAAGTCGAATCGCTCGCGGCGTTTGTGATTTTGCAAGACGTGCAAAGTGCCTCCGATTTTGAAATCTCCCAAGCCCTACGAACGTCGTTGGCGGAGCGTATCCCGGCCTATATGATTCCCCGCAAGTTCAAATTCCTGGAGGCCTTTCCGATGACGGCCAATGGCAAGGCAGATCGTCGCAAACTGGCGGAAATGCTCGCATGATACCTTACGCCACATTCACCTACTTTGCGATTCTCGCGATCTACGTCGCGATCCCCACGCTGCTCATTCGCAGCGTGCGAGGGTTCTCGCGAGTCTGGATCGTCGTCGCGACCTTGTTCATGCTCGTCGTGCAATATGGTGATCTGTTCGCGCCGGAGTTCGTGGCCAATAAACTGGTCGGAGCAGCAGCGACGTTCGAGGCGTATCAACTTTCGCTGCTCGCCGGGTTTGCGATATTTCAATGGTTGATTGCGCTTGCGTTGCTGCGCTTTCAGGCTTCGACAAAGCGGCGTTGGTTGTTTGTCGGATCGCTGGTCTTGGCCGTCGGGCCGTTTCTCGTCCTGCAAATGATTCCCTATTTTTCGGCCAAGTCGGCCATCACGCTGGTCGGCCTGTCATACATGACGTTTCGCGGCATCGACGTGTTGATGTGCATTCAAGACGGGTTGATTACCTCGTTACCTCCGATGCAGTATCTGACTTATCTGGTCTACTTTCCCACAATCTCGTCGGGTCCGATTGATCGCTATCGACGGTTTGCCGAGGATTGGAAGCGAACCCGCAGTCGGGCCGATTTTTTGCAAGACCTCGACGGAGCGGTGCAGCGAATCTTTGACGGGTTTCTCTTGAAGTTCATCCTCGCGTCGGTCATTCATCACTATTGGATCGCCAAAGTCAATCCGCACGAGTTTGGTTGGTCGGTGGGAAACACGTTCTCCTATCTATATGCGCATGGGTTGTACATTTATTGTGACTTCGCCGGTTACTCGTGCTTTGCCATTGGCGTGAGTTATCTGTTAGGAATCCACACGCCGGAGAATTTCAAATGGCCACTGCTGGCACCGAACATTCGCGAGTTTTGGAACCGGTGGCACATTTCATTAAGCTCTTGGTTGCGGG
>JAYUFG010000453.1:0-3848 GCA_043738845.1 Planctomycetaceae bacterium | reverse complement strand
TACGCGACGACCGATCTGGCGACAATTCAGTATCGGATGGAAATGTGGAACCCGGCCGCAATTTTGTACGTCGTTGACCATCGACAATCGCTCCACTTCGATCAATTGATCGCGACGGCGGGCCTGTGGGGATATGGCCATGTGAAGTTGCAGCACGTCAGTTTCGGCACGGTGCTGGGTGACGACGGGCGGCCCTTCAAGACCCGCTCTGGAGATACGGTCGGCTTAGAAGGTTTGCTCGACGAAGCGATTCGGCGGGCACTCGCGATTGTCGCCGAAAACAATCTAAAAAACCCGCACGAGGCCGAGCGACTTTCGCCCGCAGAGCAGCAGCACGTTGCCGAATCTGTCGGAATTGGTGCCTTGA
This sequence comes from Planctomycetaceae bacterium, assembly GCA_043738845.1. Taxonomy (GTDB): domain Bacteria; phylum Planctomycetota; class Planctomycetia; order Pirellulales; family DASRSE01; genus DASRSE01. The sequence continues at coordinate 3,481 of JAYUFG010000453.1, read as the reverse complement.
AATATGCGGACTTGTCCCAAAATCGGACGAGTGATTACGTCTTTAGTTATGACAAGATGCTCGCCATGCAGGGCAACACGGCGACGTATATGCAGTACGCCCACGCTCGGGCGCGGAGCATTTTCGCCAAGGGGAAAGTGGACGTGGCGGCTTTGGTGAGCGACCCGACCGCCACGATTTCTCTGGGCGATACTTCCGAACGGGCGTTGGGTTTGGAACTACTCGGCTTCGTTGAATCGCTCGAAGCGTTGCTGGTCGATTGTCGCCCGAATTTGTTGACGACCTATCTGTTCGAGTTGGCGAATCGCTACTCGACGTTTTTTGAGAACTGTCCGGTTCTTAAAGCCGAAACGGTTGCGACGAAAAATAGCCGCCTGTTGCTGTGTGAACTAACGGCCTGCACGTTGAATAAAGGCTTAGAACTGCTGGGCATCCGCGCGGTCGAACGGATGTAGTAGCGAACCACTCGACAAACGGGAAAACTTGCTTGTGGGCATATAAGTTTCTGGGAAAGTGAAGTATTCTCCATTTCTATCGACTGTGACTTTCAACCATTTCCGCACATTTCCCATTGACGCCGGGTCGAATTCCGGACCACAATCGAAGCTGGGTCAGTGCCCTACGCACCTTCCCATCGCTACCCCTTACTCCCCTCCAGGAGCCAATTCCATGCTTCGCTCTCCACTGCGTTCAATTCCATTCGATCACTCTGCTTCTCTCTCTCGTTTATGTCGGATCACGCTGGTCTGCGGACTGATGTGTGTGAGTTCGTTCCGTTCAGCAAATGCTCAACCGGCTGTGGCGGAGCAAAAGGCCGATACGAAAGCGGAACCGGCAAAGGCCCTTAAGAAAGCCTCTGTCGCGACAATCAAGTTGGACGGCGGTTATCATGAAGGGGTCGGCCAGCAAAGTCCCTTCGGCGAATCGGACGTCAAGCTCAAGGACATGCTCGACCGTTTGGAAAAAGCCCGCAAGGATGACAAAATCGCCGCCATTATTCTCCAACTGCGCGGCGTTGAGGTCGGCCGGGCGAAGGTCAACGAATTTCGCACCGCGATTCAAAAGGTCCGCGCCGCTGGCAAACGAGTCATCGCCGACATCGAAACGGGAATGGGCCCCGATTACCTCATCGCGACCGCCTGCGATGAAATCGTCATGCCTGAAAGTGGAATGCTGATCGTTCCGGGCGTGCGGGCCGAGTTGACCTATTACAAAGGTCTATTCGAGAAGGTCGGGATTCAAGCCGACTTCATTCAGATTGGGGCGTATAAGGGTGCCGAAGAATCGTACACGCGGGCCAACATGAGTCCCGAGTTTCGCAAACAATTTGAAAGTGTCATCGACGATTATTACGAACAGATGACCGCCACGATCGCGCAGGCTCGCAAGCTCGATCCGAAAAAAGTCAAGGAACTGCTCGACCAAGGTTTGTTCTCGCCCAGTGAAGCGAAGAAGGCGGGACTGATCGACCGTGTGGGCTATGAAGAAGAACTCCGTTCGAGTTTGGCGTCGCATTTGAAGGTCGATGAAGTGACGCTCGTGCCAAATTATGGCAAGCCCGACCTCGATACCGATTTCTCCGGACTCAGCGGGATGATGAAGATGATGGAAATGATGATGGGGGGCGATAAGACCAAAAAGCCCAGCAAGAATCGGAAGATCGCTGTCGTGTACGCCGTTGGCGTAATTATGTCGGGCGAAAGTTCTTCGAGCCTGTTCGGTGGCAGCACGGTCGGTTCCGACACGATTGTCAAAGCTCTGCGGGAAGCGGAAGAAGACCCAAAATGTCTCGGCATTGTGTTGCGGGTCGATAGCCCCGGTGGTTCTGCTACGGCGAGCGATTTGATCTGGCGACAAATTACGCAATCGAAAAAGCCCGTCGTGGCCAGCATGGGCGACACCGCCGCCAGCGGCGGATATTACATCTCGATGGGAACGAAGAAAATTTTCGCCGAACCGGGAACACTGACCGGGTCGATTGGCGTTGTGAGCGGCAAGCTCGCTTTGAAGGGCCTCTTTGACAAAGTTGGCGTCACGACCGATGTGATTTCGCGAGGCAAGAACAGCGGAATGTTCAGCATGACGGAACCGTTCAGCGCGTCGGAACGCGAAACTTGGAAGCGGACCATGACCGAATGCTACGACCAATTCACGAGCAAGGCGGCCCACGGCCGTAAAATGGACGTGGCGAAATTACGCGACTTGGCCCAGGGCAAGTTGTACAGCGGCCGCATGGCCAAGGCCGAAGGTCTCGTGGACGCGATTGGCACGCTCGAAGACGCCATCAACGACGTTAAAGAACAAGTCGGCATGAAGGCCGACGACAAAATTGAGATCTGGCAACTGCCGAAGTCACGCGGCATCTTCGAGTCGATGCTGGGCGGAGCAAGTGCAAAAACGCAAGTTCAAGCCGAATTGAAGGCGGCTCTTCCCGACTTGATCGAACCCCTGTCGGAAATTGAAATGCTCCGCCGGTTGTTCGCCGAGCCAAATGTGCTGGTCATGCCGTGTCGCGTGAAAATCCGTTAAGGCACAGGACTGTAGGTCAGGTATCCCGTACCTGACAGAACGGCTTGGGATTCATGTCAGGTACGGGGTACCTGACCTACAGAAATTTGTTGCTGCGGTCATTGAATGGTCGAGTAACATCCACGAAGAAAAACCAACAACCCGACGATGCCTATTCCGAACGACACTTCTTTGGATATCGAAGAAAAACAGCTTCAATTGCTGCGAGAAATGTCACCGTCCGACCGACTGATGATGGCCGTGCGGCTTTCGTCCGATGTTATTCGTGCGTCGAAACGAGCCATCGCCCGGACACATCCGGAATTGACCCCGCGACAAGTTGGGCACATGTTCGTGGAACTTCATTACGGTCGCGAACTGGCCGACGCCGTGCGTCAGCACGACAGGACGCCGGAACATGATTGATTCCAGCGAGTTAGTTCCAGCCTTGCGTCCGGTGGTCGCTGACTTGGAACGGCTCGGCGACATCCTCGCCAAGTGGAACGCTCAACCTCCTGAAATCGGGAAGTTATTTCGGAACTATTATTATTGTCGTCAGAGAAAAATAGCTATATTATGTCCGACGGCTAAATCACGGCGGGTGTTCTTTCGTTCGGACGTACATGTTATTCGTTCGCCGTTGCCGTTGCCAATGGACCGTCATCCTCTTTTTATTTTCTAAGGGTGTGTTATGAAAACTCGTGCATCGAGAGGGCTGACTCTCATCGAGATCGTGGTGGTGATGGCGATCATCATCGTACTCGGGTTGCTATTGTTGCTTTTTCTGCAGAGAGCTAAGGACACATCCCGGCAGACGTCGTGTACCAACAACCTGCATCAAATTGGGGTGGCGCTGAATACGTACGCGCTCGAAAATAAGGTTTATCCGCCCGCCTCAACGATAAATCTGACGACCGCTGCCGAAGCAGGTGCCATTCCAGCGTTCAACGCACAAAAGGTCGGCAAAGCGGCA
>JAYUFG010000452.1:0-26970 GCA_043738845.1 Planctomycetaceae bacterium | reverse complement strand
CCAGTTCCCATTCGAGCGTCGAGCCGAAATAGACAGCCTTTCCCGCCTCGCAGGCTGCCAAGATCGGCAGGATTCCATACCATTGCTCGGCCAAAATGAAGATCGCATCTATGTCTTCTCGCTGACAAAGTGCCCGAAATCCATCGACAGCCACGGCGTCGAACTCTCGGGCAGCCGTCTCCGCCCGATGGGCAACTTGGTCGCAGATTGCCCGCACATCGAACTTTTCACGCAAGGACCGGAAGGCGGGTCGATGGCGAACTTCCCAGGCTTCTCCCAGTCCAACCACCCCAATTCTGAGCTTCATAACAGGGCTTTCGGGCTTATTTTGCCACTTTTTTGAAATTTTTTTCGGGGGTGGCTCAAAAGTGCTAGCAGTTAAGTTAGGAAGGTCATTATAGGGTTAGGCGGGCGAGACTCAACCCGGCCCAAAAAACGGAAGTTACTATTATCAAGGGACTTGTGAGGATCGACGGACTATTAGCGGGAACCGATCTGGTGGTTTACGTAAAATGCACTAATTCTAATGCTAGCGTTGAATTTACCGCATGACGTTAAAGTCAACGCTATCGCTACTTGCAATGCCATTTTATCTAGTTAGACTCCAACCTTCCCTTACGCCTCATACCGAACTGGTTGGCGACTTGGAGTTGGGTATGGAAACCCAATGCGATGGATGGCAAGTGTTCGCCAACCTCGTTCTTAACGCAGCCTGACACTCGATCTGCAGGTCGAACGTCTTGGACGCTGTCTCCACAGGGACCGTACTCGTGCAATGATCGTGCGAGTCCTTTTTTCATTCCTGATTTAGCAAGGAGAGCCGTTTTGATCAGTCTGACACTATCTACATTGGTACAGCTTTCGCTGTTGGCTACCCCCGGCGCACAGACCTATGACCAGGCCTATAAGTCCGCTTCTGAGACGGGCAAACCCCTGGTCGTCCTCGTCGGTGCCGATTGGTGCCCCGGCTGCGTGACCATGAAACAGTCGGTCATGCCGCAGCTCGCCCAAAATGGCGAACTGTCGAAAGTCTCGTTTGCAACTGTTAATATGGATGAACAGGGAGCTTTGGCCAATCAATTGATCTCGGGCGGGAAAATCCCCCAATTGCTTGTCTATTACAAAACGCCCGAGGGCTGGAAACGACAGACGTTTATCGGCCCCCAAAGTCCCAGCACGGTCATAAGTGCCCTGCAAAACGCCACGAGGGCGTCGGAAAGCACGACCCCGATCACTGGCGAGTAAATTTCCCCGCAGGCGAGCGGGGCGTAAGCCCCCTGTCCTCCTGTTTTTCTATTTTCGAGAGTTTTCACCGGAGTGAAACGCCCCGCAGCGTTTCACTCCGGTTCTTTTTTCCGTTCGACGACATCAACGCTAACCGCCCCAGCGGTTCAACACCCCGCCGGACGTAAAAAACCGGTCCACCCGACGGGTAACGGCCGGGTCTGGCTCCAGTGGCGGGGCGTGATGCGGCTTAATCCGGGCATCCAGCACCAACGTGCCGCGACAACCCCAGTGCTTGTCTCGAGTGAACGAGCCAATCCCGTCAATGTCGGCGGCCGGATTGCAGCGAGTAAATGTCGTCCAGACGAAGTTCGCCAAGCTCCGCGAGGCGAACTCCGCATCATCGGCAATCACCATCAGCGGGAACGTATTGATGGGGTCACTCTCTGAAATCGCTGCACAAAATCGGGCCAGCGAATTCTCCTGACTCTCGTCGGCCGAGTGTGGCAGACCTTGGACCATCAGCACGCCGGGCAAGACGACGTGCGGTTTTCCAAATCCGGTCGACAGTTTCAAATCCCCCGGAAGTTCTGTCGGAAGTTTCCTACGCGGCGGACCGGCGGCCGCGATCACCACCTTCGACCCTTGGTTCAACGCCCCGCCGGAATAGTCGAGCGTGTCCATCGTCGTACATGTCTGAAAATGCAAATCGCGTTGCCAATCGACGCGCGCGAGCAGGTGCTGGAAGAAGGCCGCCGTGTTGTTCACATCGAGCGTTGGTTCGTCGGCCCCGTTGACGATCAGCAAAAACTTGGCGAGCGACATTTGCCCCTGGCCCAGAATCGCGTTGGCCTGTGTCAACAATTCTTGCGGACGCGACGGTTCAGCGTAAGGTGTGTAACGCTCGCTGCCAATCGCCAACAGGAGCGGATGGACCCCCGCCGCATCGACCGCCTGCACCCCTTTCACGCCAGGAATCACGGTCGGAATGATTGGGCCAGTCAGTTCATGAATCAACGCGCCGAAGATTGTGTCTTCTTGCGGCGGTCGCCCGACGACGGTGAAGGGCCAGATCGCTCCCGGCCGGTGCGTGACCTTTTCGACTCGCACGACAGGAAAGTCGTGCCGCAAACTGTAATAGCCCAAGTGGTCGCCGAACGGACCCTCCGGCAGTTTTTTCGTCGGGTCAATCGTCCCCGAGATGCAAAAGTCGGCCTCCGCGTAAATGGCCGGTTGATTGTTCGGTTGACGAATGAGCGGAATGCGGTGACGACCGAGCGCGCCAGCGAACATCAGCTCGGGCATTCCTTCCGGCAAGGGCATGACGGCGGAAAAGATCATCGCCGGCGTACCGCCGACAAAGATATTTACTTGCAACGGCTCACCGCGTCGAATGGCGGCCGCGTGATGGACACCGATCCCGCGATGAATTTGATAATGCAAACCGACTTCGCGATTCGGTTCGTACTCTCCACCCGAGATTTGGACACGATACATGCCGAGGTTGGAATGTTTCCAGCCCGGCCGATCAGGCTCTTCCGTATAGACTAGCGGCAACGTGATAAACGCCCCACCATCCTGGGGCCAAGAAATCTGTTGCGGCAGGCGGTCAATCGTCGTTGTGTGCGCGAGGACGGGGCCACTTCGGACGAACTTCGGACGCATGGTCCAGGCGGTCCGCAGGACACCGACATATCGGGACGGTTGTTTCCAAAACGCCGCTGGATCAATTTTTAACTCAATGGCCCGCCGCACTGCTTCGAGCGAGTCGCGAAAGATGTAGCGTGCCCGGTCGAGCGTGCCGAACAGATTGCCGAGCATGGGAAATGAACAGTCCTTCACCCGACTGAAGAGGATCGCGGGTCCGCCCGCTGCGGTGACACGGCGTTGAATCTCGGCCGCCTCTAACCGCGCATCGACCTCGTCTCCAATCACGACAAGCTGTTTGCTCGCCGCCAAATCACTGATACAGTCTTGAAGGTTTCGATAACCCATTGGAAAGGCTGATGCTGTCGTGGGCGGAATTCGGACTGGGTGAGGGGCGTGAATGCGGGAAAGTCAGGGGTCGAGTTATTGCGTTTTTCCCTGGGGGCCCCGGCGGGTTGCGCGCAATAAATCGGATTTATTGCGCGGGGCATTTTTGGAAATGCGGTTTTCGTCGAGTGTTTCTCCGACATCGCCCCTGCTCAACGCAATAATTCACGAATTATTGGCCCGGCGGGAGAGAAGTTGCAAGTTTATTCCCGCCGGTTTACCCGCGTTTGTTCTCACCCAGCGTTGATCCGCGAACATCGCCCTTCACTATCGCATGATACCCGATTGAGGGCGATTTGTCGGGTGGTAAAAGTGAGCCATTTTGGGAAATGATGAATGCGGAACGATGAGCGATGAATGGGGATCATCGGGGAGGGCGACCGGCGGTTTGCGTTTCCTTCGTAGACGCGACGTCTCGTCGCGTTCAGAAGCGGCAGGATGCCGATTGTACGAGTGGACCGCGTGCATCGGTGCGAAAAAGAATCGGCAAGACGCGGTAATTTGGCGGGAGCGTGCCTCTGGGCTGCGCTGGCGGTTGGAAACCAACCTTAGCCACCCGCGTAATAGACTCTTACTTTTTCCATAGTTCGTTTCCTGGTACTCGCGGCTACCGTGGGGTTGACGATGCGTCATCATGTCGTCAACCGCAACGCGGTTGCGTCCGGCGGCACGCACGATGCACATGTTGACACAACCGCGTTGCGGTTGGCGGGGCCGCGCGATTGCCTACCCAGGGTAGCGGAATACCACAACCCTGGGCTGAAGGACGCAACGGCCGATCAGTTTTTTACATACCGTAAGACATTGGGTGCCACGGTTGGCTTGTCCAACCGTGCAGAACGGTGAATTTCTCGGCAATTCTCACTGCTGGACAAGCCAGCAGTGGCACCCTCCAGACTACCGATTATGAAACATTGATCGGCCGTGGGGGGGACGGCGATATAAACGTCAGGTCGCAGGCCTGACCTACGAAACTACGGCCGATTACTCGATCCATCCACCGCCCAAAACTTGATCGCCGGAGTAACACACGACCGCTTGGCCGGGGGCGACGCCGTGACGCGGGGCGTCGAAAGAAACGTGGAAGCGGTCGTTGGGGAGAGGCGTGACGGTTGCTGAAGTGGCCGCGCTGTTGTACCGAATTTGCACGTCCGCCGAAAAGGGTGCCGTCGGTGGGTCGATCAGCCAGTTCGCACGCTGGGCCGAAAGTTCATGACGAGCCAAGTCGTCGTGCGTTCCGATCACGACACGGTGCGTGTCGGACTCGATCCGCACGACGTATCGCGGTTCGCCAAAAGCCAGCCGCAAACCCTTTCGCTGACCAATCGTGAATTGCTCGATCCCCTCGTGACGGCCGACAACCGTTCCGTCGGTCAGGACGAACTCGCCTGACGTGTCGCGTTCTCCCCGTCGACGACGGACAAATTCGCCGTGGTCGCCACTGGTGACAAAGCAAATTTCTTGGCTATCCTTTTTGTCGGCAACGCGAAGGCCCGCCTCGCCCGCCAGTTGGCGAATTTGCGGCTTGGTGAAATCGCCAATCGGCAACATGATCCGCGACAGATATTTCGGTGCGATGCCGAATAGGACATACGATTGATCCTTGTCGCCGTCGTGACCTCGATGGAGCGTGTGACGGATCGACGAGTGGGGATCGCTGGCCGGTTGAACTTTGGCGTAGTGACCGGTCGCGACAAACTCCGCTCCCACACTGTCGGCGTAATCGAACAGCTTGCCAAACTTCAGCCAGTTGTTGCACATCACGCACGGGTTCGGCGTGCGGGCGTTCGTATATTCATCGACGAAGTAGTCGATGATCCGACCAAACTCTTCCTCGAAATTGACGGCGTAAAACGGAATTTGCAACCGCTCAGCAACTCGTCGGGCGTCGTCGGCATCGCTGGCCGAGCAACAGCCCTGCTTGTGATCCGCACGGCCGGAAATGATCGGCAGGAGGGGAGAATGAACTTCGCCCGGCGCCTTGCAAACATCGGCCGACTTTTCACCGTGTCGCATGAAGAGGCCGATGACGTCGTGGCCCGCCTCGCGCAGCAGGTGCGCCGCAGCACTGCTGTCAACTCCGCCGGACATGGCTAGGACGATGCGAGACATGGGAGGGGGAAAATCCGAAATACGAAGTACGAAATCCGAAACAAACGAGAAATGATAAATGCGAAATGAGAAACGGAGGAAAAGGTTCGACGATGTTCAGCGACTGTTTTGAATTTCTTGTTTTGGTTCTTCGGATTTGTTTCGGATTTCGTACTTCGAATTTCGGATTTATCCCGCTATGCTGACCGATATATCTCACTAATATCGCCCGGTCCTGTCAGGCAGGTGTTCAAATCACGAAGGAGGCCGTCTTGTAGTCCGTAAATCCAGCCGTGAATCGTCAGGGGTTGTCCCTGTCGCCAGGCCGACTGCACAATCGTCGTGTGGGCGACGTTCTTCACTTGCTCAATGACATTCAACTCGCAGAGGCGGTTTACTCGTTCCTCCGGCGACGCGACCAGTTCCAACGCCGACTTGTGCTGATAGTAAATGTCTTTGATGTTGCGCAGCCAATTGTCAATCAGACCCAATTCGCCATTTTGCATCGCCGACCGGACGCCGCCACAGCCGTAATGCCCACACACGATCACGTGCCGCACGCGGAGAATCTCGACCGCGTACTGCAAGACGGAAAGACAGTTAAAGTCGGTATGCACGACAATGTTGGCGACGTTGCGATGGACAAAGACTTCGCCCGGCAAGAGGCCGACAATTTGGTTGGCCGGGACGCGGCTGTCGGAGCAGCCGATCCACATGTACTGCGGCGATTGCTGTTGGGCAAGCTGCTCAAAAAAGTGAGGGTCGGTCTGTTTGACTTTGGCCGCCCAATTGCGATTCGCCTCAAATAGATTTTGCAACACGCGCACAACCGACCTCTCCGGCGAAACGGGCCGTTCGCCAAGCAACCGACGGGGAAAATACGACAATCGATGCTATCAAGCGTAGGGCGACGGAGTCAATGGAAGGGTGGAGATAAACTCGAAATCCGAAATATGGGGAAAAATCCGAAACAAACGAGAAATGATAATTGCGAAACGAGAAACAAAGGAGGTGATGGTGCTGTTTAGTTTAGGATTTCTGATTTTGGTCCTTCGGATTTGTTTCGGATTTCGTACTTCGAGTTTCGAATTTTACGTAAGCAGAGGTTAGCACAGCGGACCCTATGATTACAAATTCAATCCTTGGAACAGTTTTTCGCGAAAGCGGTTCCACTCTGGCGCGGCGGGTGCAGCCGATTCAGCCACTTCTTCACACAACAGATCAGCGACCCAATTGTCCATCTTACGCAGCCGTTCCGAAAGTCCCTGCAAACAATTGAAGGCGATCTTGTAGGCTGCGCTGGCCCCGTCGAAAACGAGATCGGCGAATTCGCCATGATCGATCTTGATGAGCTTCGCCACAGTGATCGCCTTCACCGTCGCGGAATGAGGTGCTTTGTGAAAGAACGACATTTCGCCGCAATGTTGATAAGGCTCAATCGTCGCCAACGTCATCGGTGCGGAGCAGCCCTTTCCCGCAGGCATCTGGCGAATGACTTCGCACTTGCCTTCGAGCAAGATAAATAACGATTGGGTCTCTTCACCTTGGGCGAGAACAATGTCGCCCGGGTTGAGCAGCACGACTTTGGAAATGTCAGCGATCTGACGACACTCCGTTTCGTTCAGGCCGCGAAACAGGGGAACTTTGCTGAGTTTGTTGGAAACGAGTTCGCCGCTCATGTAATGCCTCCTAAAACGGTGGCTCGACCGACGCGACCAATGCCGAGAATGAAGGCGGCCGTGCGCAAGCTAACTTTGCGTTCTTGCGATACATCCCACACTCGTTCAAACGCGATGGTCATCATGCGGTCCAATTCTTGCCGCACGCGATCAAGTCCCCAGGAATAATGTTGTCGATTTTGAACCCACTCGAAATAACTTGCGGTCACGCCCCCCGCATTCGCCAAAATGTCAGGAACCAGAATGACTCCCTTCTTCTCCAGGATTTCGTCGGCGTCCGGCCAGACGGGACTGTTGGCCGCTTCGACGATGATCGGAGCCTTGATCCGATCGGCATTCTCCGCAGTGATTACGCCACCGAGTGCCGCCGGAATGAGAATATCGGTCTCAAGTTCAAGCAGTTGCGCGTTCGTAACCTTTTCCCCTTCGGTGTAACCTTGCAAACTGTTCTTATGCTCCCGCAAGAAACGCAGCATGGCGGGTACGTCGAGTCCGTCGGGTTTATACAATCCGCCACTCACATCACTTACCGCGACGATTTTGCAATCGGTCTCGCGGAGAAACTTCGCCGTGTGCGAGCCGACGTTGCCAAAACCTTGAATGGCAACTCTGGTTTGCGGCAACTTACGATTGAGTCGGCCGAGCAGTTTCACCACCATGATTCCGACGCCCCGGCCGGTTGCTTCTTCACGACCCGGCAATCCGTACAACTCGACCGGCTTACCTGTGACGCAGGCGGGATTGAACCCGTGATACTTCGCGTACTGGTTCATGATCCAGGCCATGGTTTCGGCACCGGTCCCCATGTCGGGAGCGGGGATGTCAGAGTCGGGTCCGAAGATGTCATGGATTTGATCGACGAACTTGCGAGTGATTCGTTCCAACTCTCGCACGGAAAGGCGATTGGAATCAATGGCAATTCCACCCTTGGCCCCGCCATAAGGGATGTTCACGACGGCCGTCTTCCAGGTCATCAACGCGGCGAGCGAACGAACTTCGTCGAGATCAACTTCGGGATGATAACGCAACCCACCCTTCATCGGTCCGCGAGAATTATTGTGCTGCACGCGATAACCGATAAACGTGGCGAGTTCGCCGCTGTCCATCTCAATCGGAATCTGGACCTGCACCTCACGCTTGGCCGTGAGGAGCAGCCGCCGCATGTTGTCGGTCAGGTCCATTTGATCGGCGGCCCGATTGAAGTACAGCCGCGTGGCATCAAAAGCGCGCATAGGCGAGTGAAGCTAAAAAAAGGAACCGTTGGCGGTGGACGAATTCGACGCAATCAAAAGACATCTCCGACCTGATCGATCATACCGCCCGGAATGGCCTACGACAAGAAAGGCAGAATATCGGGCACGGCAAAGGTTCCCGCCCTCGAAAAAGATCGGAATGCCAGTCAATATCCCCTTGGATTCCGTCGGTTATAGACCGTCGCAGGTCGTGCATCCAAAACACGTAAGGTATCAAGAGTTCCTTCCAACAGGCAAACCGTTACCAGTTGGGATAAATTCTTGGTCCGTTACGAAAGAGACAGTTCCTCTGCGGGAACATTGTAGCGATGAATCTCGATTGCGCCGGAACGAGGGCCGGGGGTGACGAGAATGGCCGAGATTCCGGGATGTCGCGAGCAATAAAATTCCGCACCGGACGGGCCCAGGACATAGAACGCCGTCGCGAGCGCGTCGGCCAGTGCGCAGGATGGGGCGATGACCGTTGCGGTGAGGACGCCTTCGGCCGGGTGGCCGGAACGTGGGTCAAGGATGTGTCCGTAACGTTTGCCGTCGTGCAGAAAAAATTGGGCTTCGCTGCCAGAGGTACCCAGGCAACGATCTTTCAGGCGAAACGTGCCGAGCCGTTTTTCCGCCTGCCACGGATGCCGCAGACCAATGAGCCAGCCGCCATGTTCTTGCTCGCTGGCGTTGTGGCCGTTGGCGATGACGCTGCTGTTGCCGCCGTGCAGCACGAAATTTGTCACGCCATCGGAACGCAGGAGTTCCGCCGCACGGTCCAGGGCGTAACCTTTGCCGATGCTACCGAGATTGATTTCGAGGCCCGGCTGGGTGAAGCGTATTGTCTGTCGCTGAGAATCGAGTTGAACAAACTTTCCGCCCGTCCGTTCGCGCGCAAGTGACAGTTCGTCGGCGGTTGGAATTCGTCCTTGGCGACGATAAAACCCCCACGCTTTGGAGAGTGGTCCCGACGTGATGTCATAGGCTCCGCCCGTCGCTTCAAAAAGTTGCCCGGCAGTTTGTAACAGATCAAAGAGTCGCGACTCAACCGAGATTGGCTCTCGGGCGGCCGTTTGATTGATGCGGCTGACTTCGCTGTGGTCGCGATAAACGGTCAGTTGATCTTCAAGTTGCTCAATCAGATCGAGGGCGGCCATTGCCTGTTCGGTCGCGGCGGAATCCCGTTCGGCATTCAGGTAAACCTGAAAATCACAGGCCATTGCCCGGCGAGTGAGATGCAATAAGAGATGCGCGTCGTTTTCGGTGGGCGAAGGCGAACCAGCTTTTAGGCTGTTGTGCTGACCGTTTCCAGGCTCATCTGGTGCCACGGCTTCGGCAAAGTTTTCGACCGCCTGGACGAGTGCCTGGGCGGCGGCTTTGCCTTTGAGAAAATCACGACGGTTAGAGCGGGAAGGGGCCATTCCACGATTATAGCCGAAACGATTTTGGAACGCTCGTCGGGGAAGGGGGTCAAAAGGTCATCGCGTTCAATTGGCTCCGTCGTTGATTGGGATGCCTAACGCGTACTCAGTTCGCACCAACAGCGGCGTAAACTTTGCCGTGCTGTTTTAGCCAGTTCAACTCGTCGCGCTCAGCCCGTTCCTTCACTTCTCGCAAAAACGTCACCGTTTCTGCTTCGTAGCAAGGCTCGCTGGGATCGTCGGCCGGGATGACCAGTTCAACATCGACGGCGACCACATATCGTTCGGTCTGAATCAGCCGTGTCCTTTTGATTCGCTCGCCCGCAATTCGCATGACTATCCCCTGTCGAAAAAATGGACTGTTACGAGTTTGGCAACGCCGCTCTGCCGCAGATACGCCCACACCGCTTTGAATTCCGTACCATCTGGCAGGCTCGCCCGCACCTCAATGGTGGGATTGGGGTTTGATTTGGGCTTTTCGGTTATCAGTTCTCCGTCCGTCAAAGCCACAACCGCTTGCCACTCCATGGTACCACGTTCCTCCAGGCGTTCCGAGGCATGTTCTCCGACGAAATACTTTTCGTCAGAGACAAGCTATCGAACGTATTGCTTCCGATCGTGTTACGATCTCTCCATAAACACGACGGCTTCATAGAGTCCCGATTTGCTTTGTCGCTTCCGCATTTTTTCGATGCCTTCAAGTCGAAAACCGAAGTGGCCGAAAATCGACGCCAATATCTCATCGCTGGGCAAAGGGTGGTCGTAAAACTTGCTGTTGCCAATGACATAGGCCAGTCGAGCATGGGTGCGACAAACCTTGGCAATCTCACCGGCGTGGTCGAACAGATTGTTGAAGTATTTGACGACGTAACTCGCCATCAAGTTTCCGTTGCTGTGGATTCCGTGGAGATACGGGTCAAGCAATTCCTTAATCAAGTCGTTCTGCGGCGAAATCCCTTGTGACAATACAGACGTGGCCTTGCCCCAGGTGCCACCAATCGCGTCGGTTTCAAGTTGGCCAACGGCGGTTGCGCTCTCAATGAAGTCGAAAAAGAACAAATGCGGCCGCGTCTCACGAGCGTAACTGAAACGATTTGGATAGGGCGGAGAAGTGATGATGGCCGATACCTTCGGTCGTTTGGGAAGTACCTTCGAGAGTTCCTTACTGTTTCCTTGAAAAATCGTGACCTGTGAGGTTGGCTTGCGGAAAACGGCTTTCACATCCGACAATAATATCTTGAATTGCTCTTCCAGCAAATCGGCTACATCCACGGTCGGAAGGGGCGTTTTGGCAAAGGTTAGCGAAACGTGATTGTGCTTGGCGTTACTGACGGGAATGAGAATACCCAGCACCGCCATCTTCACAAGGTCAAGATAAATCGCGTCGGCCGAAAAATCGCTCACCATTTTTCGCAAACAGACCAATTGGGCCAAATTGCCCGCCGACCACCAGCGATACGGATGATTGATCGGCGGAATGTCAAGAATGTTTTCCCGCAAGTATTCGTCGGGTGCCGATTGGTACGGAACATCGCGAAGAGACTTTCGATATTGAGCGTTAAACCTCCGGAATGTTGATTCAATAGCTGCGAGATCGGTATAGTCGCGAGTTTTCACCGTACCAACAAAATGCAAATAGGGATTCAACTCCACAGAACAGGCCGGGATACCCCGATACTTCATGCACAGCGGAACCGTCCCGACTCCGCTAAAGGGGTCCAGTACAAAGTCATCCGAATCAAGTGCGAAATGGTCGGCGATGTCGTTGGCCAACTGGGGCGAAAAGCTGGGCGTCAACCGATACCAGCGGTGAATAGGCAAATTGAGTTTGCCCTGAAACGTGACCGACTTCGTCGCACGATTCGTAAAACCCTTCCCAATATCAAACAAGGTTGGCTGTTTCACTTGGTCAGACTCCTGAGCAGCTCGATCACGGGCAACCGGAAATCCTCCCGGTTACGCTGGAGGAAGTCGTAGAAATCAAAGCCTGTAAATGTCTTCACCAAGTCGTAGGCTTCGTGACCCTGCTTAACAATCCAAACGCTTTTGTATCGATTCACGATGTCTGGATTGCTTTGATTGCAAAATAAGGGCATGACAGGAAGAATGCCACTAAGCAGTAAGTGGCGGGCCATTGCCTCATCTGCCTGCGTCCGCTTGCTGTCGCCAGTCTGGTAGCAGTGGCGCACCTCGAGTCCGACGCCGACGAGCTTGATTTGAGGATTGTCCGTAAGTGTGGCGACCACGGTTTGACAGTATGTCGATACTCTTTTTCGCGACGCGCTGTCCAAACGATCAAATTGCAAGTAAGCGTCGGCACTACGGTTCTCTTGCTCGTCTCCGCTACGGATCACCGCGCCGTAGGTGACGTTGTCCGCCGACTGTTTGAAAACGTGCATGAAAATCGTCTTGATGCAGGCTTCATAAATGTCGCCAATTTTTCGATGAATGCTCGTAACTGTTCCGCCTGCAAGCGTCGCGCACAGATACTCGATGGAGTCGAGACCAAAAATACTGAACACAGGGTCTTGTTGATAGGCTCGCAGGAGCGCATCCCGCGTTCCTTTCTTTTTGATCTGTCCTGGAACGTATTCGGCCAGTTTGGCAAGATGCTCCATTGTCAGGTCATACAATGCTTGTTCGAGCTTGCTTTGCACGTCGGCCATTGTGTTTCGTTTCGTTCCGAGAGTTACGGTCCTAATGCAAATGCAAATCTTCATTGATGGGAAAAGTGGGAAGCAAAACTAGCAATTCCGTTCCACTCGCTCAATCGCAGTGATCGTCTTTATCCGGCCAATACGCCGAGTATGAAACTCGATGGACCGCCGAATCTCCATTCGACGTCCGCTTAGTTCGCACCAACAGCGGTGTAAACTTTGCCGTGCTGTTTTAGCCAGTTCAACTCGTCGCGCTCAGCCCGTTCCTTCACTTCTCGCAAAAACGTCACCGTCTCGGCTTCGTAGCAAGGCTCGCTGGGATCGTCGGCCGGGATGACCAGTTCAACATCGACGGCGACCACATATCGTTCGGTCTGAATGAGGCGTGTCCTTTTGATTCGCTCGCCAGCAATTCGCATGACTATCCCCTGTCGAAAAAATGGACCGTTACGAGTTTAGCAACGCCGCTCTGCCGCAGATACGCCCACACCGCTTTGAATTCCGTACCATCCGGCACGCTCGCCCGCACCTCAATAGTGGGATTGGGTTTTGATTTGGGCTTTTCGGTTATAGGTTCCCGTCCGTCAAAGCCACAACCGCCTGCCACTCCATGATACCACGTTCCTCCAGGCGTTCCGAGGCATGTTCTCTGACGAGATACTTTTCGTCGGCGACAAGCTGCTGAATCGTGCTGAATAGCTGGGCCATCGACATTCTCACTTACGGTCGGCTGCCGTAACTTCTAAATCGGAAATCGAATTGCCTAAATATGGCAGTTTATTCTTAGCGTCATGGCAATGGGTCTACGCGATCAATCGGAACCATTCGTCGGGCCTGATTCCACGCATTTTGCAACTCGATTTGATGCTGGGCCGCCCACTCCATCACAAGTCCGGTGGCGCGCGGCGGCAATTTCCCGGCAATAATCGCCATCGTATCAATGCCGACTACCATTTCGTCATTGCCATATTCCGCATGAAGGTGCGGCGGCGAATGATCGTTGTAGTACATCTTCATCACGATGCCATAAAACCGACTGATTTCAGGCATGGACAGGAGCCTTCAATAAGTTCGGAAAGACCTCTTCGGGTGACTTTCCTGTAATCTCCAGATACAACGCATCGGGGCAAAGCTCGACGTCGTCGCTCCACTTGATTTCGCCGCTCGGTCCGATACTCACGTTGGCAAAATTGTTTGGGTCGTTCCAAATTGCAAACACACCCTTGCCCACCAAGTGCGAAAGATCAACGTCGCCCTCCACGTCGTCCGAAAAGCGAACGTGGATTTTGTAATTTGGTAACGGCGTCACTTGAACCGGCTTGAACATCTCGAGGGTCTCCGAAGGCAATGGCGGCGCGAAAGTTTCGGCTGTCACGTACAGGGTACCTGACCTACAAGCTACCTAACAATTCCCCTCCTCCCGCTCGAGCGCAGTCACCTTTTCGATCCGCCGCGCGTGGCGACCTCCTTCAAACTCCGTCGCCAGCCAGATTTCCACCATGCGATCAATTAGTTTTTCGCCCAGCATGTCGGCGGAAAGACACAAAATGTTCAGGTCGTTGTGGCGACGGCTCATCTCGGCCGTCAGGTCATCGTGACAAGGAGCCGCCCGGACGCCCGGAAATTTGTTCGCCGCAATGCACATGCCAATGCCCGTCCCGCAGATCAAAATTCCGCGATCGACCTCGGTGTGGCTCACTTTGCGGGCGACTTCCGCCGCGACGTCGGGATAATCGACCGACTCCGTCCCAAACGCACCGACATCTTGTACCTCGTGCCCCAACCGGGACACCAGTTGCACGATCTTATTTTTCACGGCTACGCCACGGTGGTCGCTGCCAACGGCAATACGCATGTTTCAACTCCTGAAAAGCCCGGCTGGGCAAGCATTGCAAAACAATTAAATTCGATGACCGTAAGGGGACGGCATTCGGTCTTTAGGTGTGACTGAAAAACACCCCCTCACCCTGCCCTCTCCCGAAAGGAGAGGGTTCCAAAACCTCTTAAAACTTCAATCCCCGCACGTGATTCTCTAATTCCGATTTGATCTGATCGGCACACCGTTTATAAAACTCCGGCGGACCTCCGATGGGGTCCGCGACATCCGCATTACTCTGACAAACAAGTTTCGTCCGCGGGCCAGCTTCCGGCCATTGATTCAACACCCATTGCCGATGCGAACGGGTCATCGTCAAAATCAAATCGGCCTGACGAACAAGTTGCGGCGTGAGAGGTTGGCTTTCGTGCAACGACAGATCAAGTCCCAACTCGCCCATGATCTCGACCGCCTCGGGACTCGCCCGACCTCCCAAATGGGCCGACGTTCCCGCCGAAGCGACCAACACGCCATGTTCGTCCAGCTTATCCAGCGGACAACCGATCCGGTCCGCGATCATCTTGCGGCAGATCACTTCGGCCATCGGGCTACGACATGTATTCCCGGTGCAAACCAACAGGACCATAAAACTCGACAGGCGTTTCAGCGTCGATTCGGAAACGACTCCTTGCCGCAAAATTTTCAGCCCGTCGTCCGTCACCTGCACAACCGAAGACGCCTGACCAAAGCGACAACGACCATCATCGAGAATTACATCGACATCATCGCCCAGCGCGGCCAACACGTCCTGCACCGTGAGTGGGTCTTCACCACCGTGCCGATTTGCACTCGTCAACGCGACCGGGCCAGTCAGCATTCGCAACACGTCGATAATCGTCGGATGGGCCGGAACACGAAACCCAATCGTCCCGTTCGGAGCGACCGCCTGTTGTATGCTCATCGGAAGTTGCCGCAACAAACTTTCCGGATGTTGGTCGGGAACGACCAATGTCACCGGGCCGGGCCAACACCGACGAGCAAGCCGCTGACCGAGCGGACTTAAATGCGGGGCATAATCGAGGGCTTCGTCCGCACTCTTCACCGCCAGGGCCAATGCGTGTCCCGTATCCCGTTGTTTGACTTTGAGCAGCCGTTCGACCGCCCGCTCGTCGAGCGCACTGGCTGCCAATCCGTAAACTGTCTCGGTAGGAAAGGCAACGAGCTTCCCCTCGGCCAAGGCCTGGACCGCGAGATGGACCACATCGCGGGGGTCTTCGGCACTACGAACGTCGAGGATGACCGGAGGCATGAGCGGAAACAGGGTCAGAGTATGAGCAGTGTCAGAATAGGAGCCAATGAAATCAGGGTGGGCGAACCCTTACCTTCGCGCGAACCACGAGCGCAGTTCGCCGAACAGCGGCCTAATTCATCTTAGAGAGTCCGGCGCGCGCCGGTCAAGTGGCGGAAAGCCCAGCCGTCAAGGGCTTAGCACAACTTAGCTCCCTATATCGCAACAGCCGGTTAGCAGCGACGCGCAAGCGGAGCGATGCGGTCGGCTACAACAACGGAACGCAACAAATGTCAAATCAGAGAGTATTTTGGGCCATTTTCTTAAACCGCAAAAATACAATGGCCGAGAACCCAAAAACCATGCCAATGTTCGTTTGCTATTGAGCCAGCCGAACGGGTATAATCAGGTGCCACTGGTTCGTCTGCCGACGCTCCCGGTAAACCCCACCCCAATCCGCCCACCAAACACTACATATTTTGCCGGAAAATGCCTAACGACGGACCGCTTTCCGGGCGTGACCGAAGGTTTTCGCTCGGCAACCGACGATCACGGATTTTTATTGTCGTCCGTCGATTTTTTCATTCGCAAAAGCTGTTATTTATATTGTACCCGCATGAACCCATTCGCACTTCGCTGGACGTTTTTCGCCCCCTTGTTCGCTGCTGGCGTTCTGTTTTCCGGCTGTCAAAAGGGAGAGGAAATCCAGCACTACACCGTGCAACTCCCCAAGCCCCGCACGACCGATAAAACAACAAAACTTCCGGATGGACATCCACCCATCGGCGATTCTGGTAAAACTGGCGACGGCAAAGATGGCAATGGCCAAACGGTAGCCAACGATGCACCCGAAAAGACGATGCTCGCCGCCTTGATTCCCCACTCAGGACAAGCCTGGGCGTTCAAAGTCACCGGCGAACCCGACGTCATGGAAAAATTCGCCGAACCGTTTGAAACTTTTATCAAGGGCGTCAAGTTTTCCGGCGAAAACCCAGAATGGAAATTGCCCGACGGTTGGACCGAAGGTCCGCCGCGACAGTTTGGTTACGCAACCTTGAAAGTTGCCGATCCGGCCGTCGAGATCGCCGTGAGTTCCGTCAATCAAACGCCGAACTTCCTGGCCGACAACATCAATCGCTGGCGGGGACAAATGAGCCTGCCGCCGCTCGAAGGTGAGAAACTAAACGACTCCACCAAGAAACTCGAATTGAGCGGCGATCTTTCCGCAACCGTCGTTAAATTAACCGGCAAACAACAGGCGGGCGGGATGGGACGCCCCCCGTTCGCTCCGCAGGGAGGTCGCAATGGCCAATAAGAACACGAACGAAAGTGCCTCCCGCTCCGACCGTCACACGGCCAATGTTGTAACTGCTTCCGCTGGCGAGACCCTCCGCCAAATCCTCGCCCCGTTCGCCTCCTTAAAACTAACCGTCGTCCTCATGGCGATGGGAATTTTGCTCGTGCTATTTGGGACATTGGCCCAGTCGGAATTGAACGAACATCAGGTGACGGTCGGCGTGTTTCGCACTTGGTTCACGTTTATTGATTTCAAATGGTTCTTTCCCCCCAAGCTGTTTCCACAGATACCTGAGTTCGTGGCCAATGGAATCACGCTTCCCGGCGGAATTGTTGCTCATGGATTTCCATTCCCCGGCGGTTGGGTTATCGGTGGCCTGATGGCGATCAATCTGCTCGCCGCACATGGAATTCGCTTCACGGTTCAGGCCAAAGGGTCGCGACTCGCCGCTGGGCTGGGTGTGATTGGGCTAGGGGCCATTGTAACGTACCTAGTTATCGTCTCTGGTCCTGACAAGGATGAGTTTGTCGGTGCGACCCGGCTCGTCTGGGACGACGTCAATATCCCCTGCAAAGTTGGACTGGGAATCGCGATCGCCGGAATCTTGTGGCGGATTGGTGCGCAAGCCGCTGGAAAGACCGTCGAAACTTTGGCGATGTTCGCGGTCGATATTGGTTTGGCCGGATTATTTGGTTACGGCCTCGTCGATGATCTAGCACTGTGGATGAAAATCGTCGCCGCCGGAATATGGTTGGTCGCCCACATCGTCATTTTGAGCGACCGCTCGCCCGGGCGCACCGAACGAATCGTGCTGTTTTCAGCCGGGGCATTGGTGGCGTTCATCCTCGGTTATCTGCTGTTTCGCGGCAACGAAGCGATCATTGACGCCTCCGGGTTGCGGATTTTGTGGCAACTTCTCAAAGGCTTCGCCGCCGGAGTCACGCTACTCGTCGGGTGTATTCTCGCGTTCAAAAAACGGGCCGGGATCGTACTGCTCCACGCCGGGCTGCTATTGATGATGTCCAATGAACTCATCGTTTACGGCCTGCACGACGAAAATCAAATTCAATTGTTTGAGGGGCAATCCAAGAACTACGTCGAAAGTGCGAAGCTGCCCGAACTGGCTTTCGTGAATGCCGCCGACAAAAATAGCGATCAAGTCATCGTCGTTCCGTTTTCCATGCTAACCGCAGGCAAGATCATCAAGCACGCCGACTTGCCGGTGGACGTCGAGTTAATCTCCGTTTGGCAGAATTCTCGCGCCGCTGGCCCCAATGAGCCGCGCCTCACAGCGGTTGAATCACCGGCCACGGTGGGCAAGGGTCGTCTACAACCCCTCCGCGAGGACCTCATTTTCAAGAAGCAAGGCTCCGACGATCACGTCGATTTACCCGCCGCCTTTGTCCGCTTCTTAGAAAAGAACACCGATACCGACCTGGGCGTTTATTTGCTCAGCTATCAGTTAGACGGGTATATCGAAACGCCTGCTGCCGACATTCAAAACATTTCTGTCGGCGACGAAAAGTTTTATATCAGTATGCGGCCTAAGCGGTCGTATCGTCCTTACTCGATAAAACT
The DNA here is from genome assembly GCA_043738845.1 of Planctomycetaceae bacterium. Taxonomy (GTDB): domain Bacteria; phylum Planctomycetota; class Planctomycetia; order Pirellulales; family DASRSE01; genus DASRSE01. The sequence continues at coordinate 8,653 of JAYUFG010000452.1, read as the reverse complement.
CATTAGTACAAAAAGAATCGACTACCCCGGTACCCGAATTCCCCGCACGTTCGAGTCGAAGGTACAACTCCGCGATCCAGAACATAACATTGATCGACAAGAGCGGATTTACATGAACAATCCGCTTCGATACGGGGGAGAGACCTTCTATCAGTCCGAACACATGGAGGAATCGGGCATCGGTATCTCCGGTTTGCAGGTCGTCACCAATCAGGCCTGGATGACTCCCTATGTCGGTTGCATGATCGTGATGACGGGGCTTTGCGCCCACTTTTTTCTAACGCTCACACGTTTCATTCGCCGCCGTGATGAAGAGACCTCTGGCGTGCGAGGAAAAGCACTGAATTTTGAAACCGAACCTGAAACGCTCGATTCGCTCCATCAAGGCCATTCGCAAAATCCGTCGAACGTGCCGTGGATTGACTTCTTAATTGTTCTCGATGTTTTGACGCTCGGAATTTTTCACCGCATCCTGCGCGCTGGAAAAGATGTACACGATTCTTTGGCGGATCAGGCTACCAAACCCAACGACGTTGCTTCCGCCAAGGCTAGCACGAAAATTGCCCCCCACGAGCGTTTCACTGTGTCTGAACGCGAACCGCCGCCCTTCTCGTTAAAGGAAATTCTCATACCCATCGCCGCCGTCGGTGCGGTATTGGCGTGGTTTATCCCCCGTTCGCTCCCGCCGGTCATCGCGGACAACAGCATCAATGTTTTCCAGGCAGGGCAACTTGCCGTCGTCGAGCAGGGTCGTACCAAACCCCTTGATACGGTCGCCCGCTGCATGTTGCGAACACTGGCCCAACGGGAAGTGATCGAAGATGGCAAGAACGAAAAACAACCTGCCATTCACTGGCTCCTCGATCTCATTACCCATCCCGAAGAAGGTGAAAAATACAAGGTCTTTCGGATCGATCATGAACAAGTCCAAAAAGCACTGAACCTTGACACCCACCGCAAGGAATTGCGCTACACCGCCGAGGAAATCCGGGCTGCTGAAACGACGCTCGAAGAACAAGCTCGGGATGCCAATGAGGTCGGTTTGCGCCTGCGCACAACCTATCACCGCCGGATTCTCGACCTGTTTGAATCGTGGCGCAGTTACAAAGCGTTCCGCGACTCTCTGACCTACACCGAAAAAGTCGGCGATAGCGACAATGTCACCACACTAATCAAGTATTCTCTCGGCTGTATGGCCGAGGCGAACATGCCCGAACGGACTCCGCTCGTCATTCCACGTGTATCGTCCGATGCCTCGTGGGGTGGACTCGCCAGTTACGCAGGCGTTCTTTGGCTCGACGATCTGATCAAAACCAAAGGAAAAAACGATTTGTCGGAATTCGTCGGCAAACTGCTCGCCGAAGAACGCGGTCCGTCGTTCGATCAAATGATCGAACAGGCAATTCACGAACGGATGATGAGCCTGCAAAGCAAAAAAAATCCCGACCTTAAAGGAAATGACCTTCGCGAAACCGTCAACAAGGAACTGGCCAAACTCGAACCCGAACAAAAAAAAGCCATCCAGCAGCAGTTTCAGGAAATGTTTGTCACCAACGGCATTCGCGCAATCCTGCGCAACTTAGGTGAGCAATCGTTAAATCAAGCCTTCATTCAAATCACGAAAACGCAACATCCTGGGTGGACAACCGAGGAAGTTCTCGACGAAGCGAAACGATCCTTGGCCAAAATCTCGCCCGAAGATCGCGATGATCTCATCCTCGGCTTGTGCGATAAGTTCATCCAAAACGGAATCCTGGCTAGTGCGGCCCAAATGCGAATTCCGTCGGCTGAGCATCCCGCCGATGAGGAATTCACCGCCATCCTGCGGGCCTATCGCGACGTCAATCCGGCCGCATTCAATGCCCATTTTGCCTCGTATCAAGAAAAAATGCGGAAGTCACTCCCCCAGGATTTTAATGAAGACAAAACCTCGTTCGAATCGTATTTCAATTACCTACATCCCTTTGGCCAAGCCCTCGATTTCTACAAGATCGCGATGGTCCTAACCGCACTCAGTTGGCTCGGCTGGTTCAAAGCCTTCAATCGAGCCGCCTTTTGGGTGATCGCGGGAACATTTCTGCTGCATACCTTCGCCATTGCGGTGCGAATCTATCTTTCCGGACGTCCACCCGTTACGAACCTGTACTCTGTTTCCGTATATGTCGGATGGGGTGCTGTGTTCATCGGAATCGTCATTGAAAAAATGATGGGGCGCTCGCTCGGAAATGCGTTCGCCGCGTTGGCTGGAATCATCACGTTGCAAATCGCCGACTATCTCGCCCTGGAAAAAGATACGCTCGGTGTCATGCAGGCCGTTCTCGATACCAACTTCTGGCTCTCCACCCACGTCGTTTGCATCTCGACCGGTTACACGGTGACGTATGCGTCAGCCTTGTTAGGTGTGTTCTACATCATGATGGGAATTTTTACCCCCAATCTTTCCGCAACCTTGGGCAAAGATATTTATCGCATGGCCTACGGAATCACTTGCGCGGCGATCATGTTGAGTTTCTTTGGCACCGTCCTCGGCGGTTTGTGGGGCGACGACTCTTGGGGTCGGTTTTGGGGTTGGGATCCGAAAGAAAACGGCGCGCTCATTATCGTTCTCTGGAACACGCTCATGTTGCACGCCCGTTGGGGCGGAATGGTCAAAGAAAGAGGCTTCGCCGTACTAGCTGTGATCGGTGCGATTGTCACCACGTGGTCGTACTTTGGAGTCAATCAGTTGGGGCTTGGCAAACACGCCTATGGTTTCACCGAAGGCGTCGTCAACGGACTCATGATCGCGATGCCGATTTTTCTGGCAATCACGTTGCTGGGCTGCTTGCCGAAGAGTTGGTGGTGGAGCTTCCGCGCGAATCGAAGACAACCCGACAGTAGTCAGCGGGCGTGACGCATTTGCCAACGGTTACGTGACCGTCGCAAAAGCCTGCTTCACCGCCCATAAGGCTCGCATGTTCGCTAAGCCGTTCTCGGCCGGGTCGAGCAGCTTGCCCGCAGCCACGCTCGCACAAAATGTTTTGACTTGCAAACCGTATTGATCGGCGGCTGGAATCGAGATCGTTTCCACCCCCGAGTTGGTCCGCACGATCAGTTCCGAATTCTCCGCTGGCAGCACGCCACCGGGAAGTTCAATCGCCCCCTTCGTGCCGACGAGTTCAATTCGATTGCGATCGGGACATTCAAAACTGCAATCGAGCAAGGCCACCACGCCGCTCGCAAACGACATCTCAAAACCGAGCGTCATGTCAACGCCCGACGAGTGCCGAACACCGCGCACGAAAATCTCCGCTGGCTCCTCGCGCGTAAACAGCCGGGCGGCATTGATTCCATAACAACCCAAATCGTACAGCGCACCGCCTCCCCGTGTGGGATCCAACCGCCAATCGTCGCGGTCAATATCGAACGAGAAGTCCATCTTGAACAGCCTCAATTCGCCCAGTTGGCCCGCATCCAGCATTCGGCGAACGCGATCCACGCGGGGATGATGTCGCCACATGAAGGCTTCCATCAGGATCACCTTCCGCTGCTCGCAGTAGGCGACCATCTCTTGCGCCTCGGCATAATCAAGCGCGAGGGGCTTCTCGCACAGGATGTGCTTGCCCGCGTCGGCCGCTTTCATCACCCACGGTTTGTGGAGTTCGTTCGGCAGCGGGATATAGACGGCGTCGATGTCCGGATCGGCAATCAAGGCGTCATAAGAGTCGTGTTCTTTGGGGATCCCAAATTCGAGTGCCCACTGCTTAGCCTTATTCTTGTCACGACTAGCAATTGCGACGAGTTGGGCCGTACCCGACCGACGAATTCCGGGGATCAGTCCGCGGCGGCAAATTCGCGCGGTGGAAAGGATGCCAAATTGGAGGGGCCGCATGATGCTTCGTTTCGATATTGAGATGGACTAATGACCGGCACATAAGTAACGGTCACAACGATTGAAAATATAGGCAACGGATCGGACCAAATCAGCGGGTCGATCCTGTTTGAAAACCCTCCTCGTTCCTTCGCGGTAAAACCGAGCCACCGCTAAGGAACAAAGAGCGCGAAGGGTCAACACGTACAAGTCGTCATGTTGAGGGTTCGGAAGACCACTCCGATTATTTTCACCCGTCACCGCGAATGTTATTTATGATTCAGTCCTAAGTCAACACCCCGTCATCCGTTGCAGAATCGTGGGTGAATTCCACGACACGAGCGGTGGCCGATGCTGCACGGGGAAAATGCGGTGTCTGTTTATCTGTTTTATCCTCGCAAATTCAACGGTCCGTCCCCGCAAAAATCGGGATTGCCAAACTTTTTCATAGGCTGACCAAAGCCTTCGGCGAGCGAGAGCAGCAATCGGTTGTGGGCAACCTTGGGGAACTTGAGTGCCCGGCCCATTTTGAAATCAAGTCCGCCACCGACCAGGACAAACGGAATATCGTCGAGCGTGTGCGAGTTACCTTTACCCAGTTCATTCGTCCAGACGATCAGCGTGTTGTCGAGCAAACTTCCGGTTCCGCCCGGCTCGGGCGTTTCAGCCAGACGCTTGGTCAAATACGCGAGTTGTTCGCAGAACCACGTATTGATCTTCGTGAGTTTCTCGACCGCTTTTTCGTTCGAGTCTGGCTCGTGCGAGATTTCGTGGTGGTTCTCGTTGATGTCGAGCCATTTCATTTTCGCCTGACCGACCGAGTTCGTGTATTGCAACGTCGCAATTCTCGCGAAGTCGTTGGCAAAGCTGTTGACCATGAGATCAATTTGTTGCTTGCTGATCTGCGGCATGTGGTCGTTGTCGCGCCGCACGCCCGGCTCCAACTCGGGCACCGCATGTCCCGCCTTTTCCGAAGCGGCCGCACGTAGTTCTTGCTCCATCTCACGAACAAACGTCGCATGTTCATCGAGCAAGTGACGATCTTCCGCACCGACCGCACCGCGAACTTTTTTCAAATCGTCGGTCACGTCGTCCAAAATACTCGACAAAAGTTCGCGATTTTTTTGCGAACCGTACAATTTCGCAAACATCTGATAAGGATCATCAATCGGGGCAATCGGCTTGTTCGGGCCGGCGTACACCATCCGGGTCCAAGTATCGGCCCGCTCAGGCACCATCACACCAAACTCCAGCGACCCAAAGCGGGTCCGCGTCCCCTCGACCTGTTGCAAACGATTCTTCAATTCTTGGTCGATGGACAAACCGCTGCACCAACCGGCGGGCGTGTGCGAGCCACCCTGGATATTCCCCGGATACAATTCCGCACCCGTTAGCAAACAACCAATGCCCCGCATGTGACTGTCGCCGTCGCCACGAACTTTGTCGCAGACACCGTGCAAAGTTAAAACCTTGTCTTGATAGGGTTCGAGCGGCTTGAGAATTTCCTTGAGCGTAAATTTGTCGCCCACCTCGTCGGGCCAAAATTTTTGCGGGACCACTCCGTTCGGGCTGAACATGACGACCATCCGCTGCTTGCGTGTCGTTTGATTGGCGAACGCCAAACTGGGCAAGTTCAAAATAAACGGCAGGCTGGCCGTGCCAATGCCCAAATTGCGAATGAACGCGCGACGTGAAGTGGTAGAGGACATATTCGATTTTCCTTGGGGCGGGGACGCGACCGCTGAAAATTGCCAGCGTTGTAAAGGAAGGACTTGGCGAAAGGAATCAAGGTGGGATAACGATCTCATATCTCTCTTATCGGCGGGAACTACATCCTAACCCGTTTCGATTTCAAAACCTAGGCGTGCCACCCATTAGGGTGGCTAATCCGATAAGTCTGGCGATTTTTTGAAATGGTCCTGGAATCCGGATCATCCTATCGTGGAAAAATTCCCAAAATCCTCGCCAACGAGGGGTTATTCAAACACGTCGCGAAGACGGTCAGCCTGCTGCGGGCGAATCCGCGCCATCCGCGTTTGAATACCCACGAATACGATTCCATCGAGAATCCGTTCGACAAACAGAAAAAGGTATTTGCGGCCTACGCTCAAAATCAGCGACTTTGGAGTCATTCACCGCAGCACATATCTTAGGGCTTATGCGCCATTCCATACCAAGTGACGCCGTAAAACGGGCCGGTGCGAACTTCTCGATTCATGGCGATGACGCGCTCCGCGTCGTCCATGAGGTCGAAGTCTGAAACAACTCTGGCGGGTAATCGGTGACAAGTGTCCGGTAGTCAATGGGGGCGGTGATGCCAAGCTCTCGCTCAATCCGGAAAACGTTATCGTGTGTCATGGCGCAATGTGACCGAACGTCTCAATTGAATAGTGATTTCTCTGGGTACTCGTATGATACAACGAATCCCCCACCCCCGCTGGCCTTAATTTACTGCCGATCACAATTTCGTCAATAATGAGTTAGCCCCGACCGGGCACCCGCTTGCGGGTGGCGGAGCGTGGAAGGATCACTCAACAACCGTGTCCAATCGGGAAGTTATTTCGGTCCGATTCCTAGAGGCCGTAAACCATCGGACAAATAACCCGCTTGTGGTAGGATTTATATTAGCGTTCAATGGCCGTGGTTATTACAATGCCGTGAACCGCAGTCTTCCAGCATCGACGATCACCAACCAGTCACATTTTTCCCACGCTCGAAAAGTTGCTCGCCCTCTTTCCAAGTTCCCTGCGTACCTCTTCCAATTGCTTTCCTTGGCTAAAACTCATTAGGCCCGTTATGAAACGTGTACTCGATGTGGGGAATTGTTCACCCGACCATGCAGCCGTGCGGCATTTGATCGAAGCCAACTTTGCTGGTGCGAAAATTGTTCAAGCCCACGGAGCAGAGGACGCCCTCGCTGCGCTCCATTCCGAGACATTCGACTTGGTCTTCGTGAATCGCAAGCTCGATCAAGATTACACCGATGGTCTCGAAGTCATCAAACGACTGAAAGCCGATCCCGTCGCGAAGTCCGTGCCCGTCATGCTCCTCACCAATTTTCCCGAGTATCAAGCGACTGCGGTCGCGGCGGGAGCGGAACTCGGCTTTGGCAAACTCGAATATGACCAACCTGAAACACTGGCCAAACTCCGTTGCATCCTCAGTTGAACAAGCGTCGGCTAGCCCAAGCGTTCCCGTGTAGTCACGGCGACTTTGGGGCTGCTGGCTTGATCGGAAGCATTGACCCACTGTAATTTACGTTTATCTGTGCCGTTTCCAAGGAGCCACCACTATGTCCCGCCCACTTCCGCGTCGTGAGTTCTTGCGTCGTTCTGCCCTGGCTGGTGTGTCGATCGCCGGGATCGGTTATTGGTCGAGCGCATCGGCCGCCGAAGGAAAATCGGCTAACGAGAAACTGAATCTCGGCGTGATTGGGACAGCGAATCAAGCTCGCTTCAGTATCAACAACATCAAGCACGAGAACATCGTCGCGATTTGTGATATCGACGAAAAGTATTTGGGCCAAGCGAAAATGGATTTTCCCGCCGCCGAAACGTATCACGATTTCCGCAAACTGCTCGAACAAAAAGAGATCGACGCCGTCGTGATTGCCACGCCCGACCATATCCATGCTCCGGCGACCGCCGCCGCACTCCGTTTGGGAAAACATGTTTATTGCGAGAAGCCTCTCACGCATACCGTTTACGAAGCGCGGACGATCGCCGACTTGGCGAAAAAAGCCAAGGTTGCGACCCAGATGGGAACGCAAATTCACGCGGGCGGAAATTATCGCCGCGTCGTCGAGATCATTCAGGCTGGCACGATTGGCCCCATTCGCGAAGTTCACACCTGGGTCAACAACAAGGGCTGGGGCGGTGGCGAACGGCCGATGGACACGCCGCCCACCCCTGCACACCTGCATTGGGATTTGTGGCTCGGACCGGCACCTGAACGGACGTACCACAACACGTATCTCCCGGCGAACTGGCGGAAATGGTGGGACTTCGGCGGTGGGACCATCGCCGACATGGCCTGTCATCACGTCGATCTCCCCTTTTGGGCGTTGAAACTGCATCATCCAAAAACGGTCGTCGCCGAAGGGCCAGCCGTTCATTCGGAAACGTGCCCCCTGGGGCTGAAAGTGCAATATGAATTCGCCGAACGGGGCGACTTGCCACCGGTAACGCTCACTTGGTACGACGACAACAAATGCCCCAAGATGCTGCACGACATCAAACTCCCCGGGTCGGGCAATCTGTTCGTCGGCGAAAAGGGAAGCCTGTACGCCGACTACGGCGGATACAAACTTTATCCCGAAAAAGACTTCATGGGTTTCACCCCGCCGCCGAAGTCGATTCCCGATTCGATTGGTCATCACAAGGAATGGTTGCAAGCCTGTCGCACCGGCGACCCGACGACCTGTAACTTTGATTACGCCAGTGCGCTGACGGAAACGGTCCTGTTGGGCAATGTCGCGTTCCGGACGGGCCAAAAGCTCGAATGGGATTCGACTGCCATGAAAGCAACCAACTGTCCCGACGCCGACAAATTCTTGCGCCGCGAGTATCGAACCGGCTGGACGCTCTAACGAAAATCGTCGAGTACGCAGCCAGGCGTACCTGGGGATCGGCGGTCCGATTCACGCCAATTTACGAACGAAGAATTAGCCACCGAGGGCAAAGCACTAAATCCGAAGCTCGAAATCCGAACTGAACTACTACCGGCTGCAAGCCGGTAGGTTCGGGGAAAAATCGTTGCTCGGACTGAAGTCCATCGCTCACGATTTTACAAATTGGCAATTTT
>JAYUFG010000451.1:0-3859 GCA_043738845.1 Planctomycetaceae bacterium | reverse complement strand
GCACGCCCTGCTCCTCAACGAAACCGGTCAATGGGACGGATTCTGGTCCCAACACCCCCCAGCCACGCCCCACCTACAAATTTGACGCTTACCCCAACTCCGTTCACCCATTCTACGCCGGAACCCTGGCCAGGGTTCCATGTTGCTAGCTATTTACAAACACCCACTCAGGGCATTTGCTGAAACGATCTGTCGTGATAGTTGGCAAACAGAGCCGACCGCCACGAGCGGTGCGGTAACAATTTGTTGGCCCCTTCGCTATAATTGAGGGGACGACGTTGATGACTGCAAGCTCAAGGAATACAAAATGGAAGACATGGACGAAAAATTGATTGAGGGAGTCCGTCGCCGCGATGCTGAATCGTTGGGCCAATTTCTCGTTGCCCGACGACATCAACTCTTGGCATATATCGAACGCCGGTTGGGCAATGCGCTCCGCAAAAAGGTCGAGGCCGAGGACATGCTCCAAGACCTCAGTGCCGAGGCCCTTCGCTCGTTACCCGTGATCGACTTGACCGAACGAGACCCGTTCGGCTGGCTTTGTCAATTGGCCGAACGGCGAATCATCGACGCCCATCGGCGATTCTTCGGCAGCCAAAAGCGAGACGCTGGCCGCGAGCAGTCGATTGACGCCCCACGTGGAAACGACGGCGAGGGTGGTGGGCTGGTTAACTTGTTGATTGCCAGCATGACGACCGCCAGCGCGGCCTTTTCCCGCGATGTGAAGCAAATGCGTTTGATGGCAGCAATGTCCGAACTTCCCGAGGACGCTCGTGAAGCACTCCGCTTGCGATACATTGAAAATCTTCCTTCGAAGGATATCGCCCAACAGATGGGCAAGTCCGACGGTGCGATTCGCGTTCTTTTAAGCCGCTCCCTGACAAAGTTACAACAATTGTTGGGCGTGGATGAATCGTAGCACAGTTTGGAATGTGTTTCATCGCAATCGCGACGACCATTGGATAAGTTTCGGTTCTTATCGTTCTTATCGTGCCTTGCCGACCGGTGCTCCGACCAAATCATATTCGCTGACGGCAACGATTTCGCACGGCACAATTTTTCCGGAAGAAAGATTCTTTCCCGTGACGTAGACGAGACCATCCACGTCGGGGGCGTCGGCATAACTTCGCCCGACCCAGGTGTTCTTTTCACCTTGCAACGGTGCGTCGAGAAGCACGTCGACTTGGCGGCCGACTTGACGCTGATTCCACTCGAACGCGACCTCCTGCTGGACGGCCATCAAACGCTCACGGCGTTCTTCCTTGACCTCATTCGGCAAGTGATCTGGCAGTCGTGCGGAAGGAGTATCTGCCTCATACGAATAGGTGAACACGCCGAGTCGCTCGAACTTTTGGTCACGCACGAAATCGCACAACTCGACGAATTGTTCTTCGGTTTCGCCGGGGAAACCGGTGATAAACGTGGTGCGAATCACGACGTCCTTGATTCGGTTCCGCAATTTGAGCAACAGCGTTTCGGTCTCGGCCCGATTGACGCGACGTTGCATTCGCTTGAGCATTGTGTCGTTAATATGTTGCAGTGGCAAATCGAGATACGGAAGAATTCGCTTCGAGTTCGCCAACACGTCAATCAATTCGTCACTGAAGTACATCGGATAAAGATACATCACGCGAATCCAATCAAGCCCTTCGATTTGGTCGAGTTGCCGCATCAGTTCCGGCAGGCGCGGCTCTCCGTACAGGTCCATTCCATAATAGGTCGTGTCTTGCGCGACAATGTTCAGTTCGCGAACGCCGTCGGCCACAAGTTCATGTGCCTCGGCGATGACTTCTTCCATCGGCTTGGTCGCGTGTTTGCCTCGCATTTTCGGAATCGCACAAAACGTACACAGGCGGTCGCACCCTTCGGAAATTTTCAAAAACGCAAAATGACGCGGGGTAATCCGCAACCGATTGCGATCCGACAACGGTCGCGATGGGGCCGGTTTGAAAACATTCCGCTGTTCTTCGAGGCGACCCAACAAGCGATCCGCAACTTTCGTCACTTCTTCCCGACCGAACACGCCGACGAGATGATCGACTTCGGGACAGGTTTCGAGCAGCTTCTCTTTTTCACGTTCAGCCAAACAGCCCGACACGATCACGCCGCGAATCTCTCCCCGCTTTTTGAGTTCGATCATTTCGTGAATCGTGGCGAACGATTCATCGCGAGCACGCTCGATGAAGCCGCAGGTGTTGACGATCACAAAATCGGCCCCGACCGGATCGCGAACGAGATCGTAACCATCAAGCTGCAACAGGCCGAGCATTCGCTCGCTATCGACCAGATTCTTGGGACAGCCCAAGCTGACAAAGCAATAGCTCCCCTTGGACTGACCCGGCTCCAAGCGAGCGGTCGGGGCAAAGGTCGGGGCGACGGCGTCAATGATGGGCAATAGCTGCATGGGAACAACGGGCTGCGTCGGCCAGCCACCTTCTAACTTTCGATAGGTAACGAAAACCAAACCACCATCCTAGCCTGATCGGTAACAGGGAGCGAGGGGATGAATCGAACTGAATTGTGCCAAAGCATTGCCATGTTGGTTGGAGAATCGCCGGAGTGGCAACCTCCGTATCCCTTTCAAAAATGCCGTAACCTGTTTTATTTCAACGACTTGCAGGTTTATTGAAGAATATAGGCTGGCACGACGGTCCGTTCCAGTTCAGAATAAGTCGAAAACGTCCCCCTGAAAAGCGTCTAATCCTTGATAGGGAAACAAGAACGTCTGGCAGGGAGTACGAAATCCTGCCAAGGAGCAGGAAGCAGGTAATCCTGCCAAGGAGAAGGAGTACGTAACTTGGGAGCGCACCGTGGAAACACCGAGCGAGCAGAACGCCCCTACCCGCCGGCTTGATGCCGCTGCGGTGGCCGGACTGTATCGGGAATACGCGGAGGAGCTGCGTTGCTTTTTGTTGGGTGTCCTTTGTAATCTCGATTTGGCGAATGAGGTTCTGCAAAACACGTTCACGAAAACGGTGGAACAGGGACACACTGCGGCGGCCGAGACGATCAAAAGTTGGTTGTTTCGTGTCGCGTTTAACGAAGCGATGACCCTACGACGGCGACAAGCCGTCCGGACCAGGGCGGCGAAAAAGTTGGCCGAAGAACCGGTGCCCGTCGGAGACGCGCCGGAAGAATTGCTCAGTCAAAGAGAGACGGTCGCCGAAGTTCGCGCGGCCGTCAAACACCTTTCCAAAGAGCAACAAAAGATCATCCAATTGCGAATGTATGAAGACAAGACTTTCGCGGCGATTGCGACGGAATTGAAAGTTCCGCTGGGAACGGTCTATGCCCGAATGCAGCAAGCCTTGAAAGCCTTAAAACAAAAACTTTCGTAAGCACGAACGCGACAGGAAACAATTTATGGAATTCGATGCACCCGGTGAACTTGGCTGGCAGGCATTAAAGTATGCCGCCCGTCGCTTGCCCGAAACAGAGCAAGCGACGTTCGAGGAGCAATTGTCCGCCGACCAATCGGCCCGTGAGGCCGTGGCCCAAGCGGTCGAACTTTCGCACACCGTTGCGGTGCTGCACTCGCAAGAGGGCGAATGGGTTGCCACCGCGAGCGATCCGCGCACGACGATCAACGACGTTCGACCCGTGCCAGCGGCCCGCACATGGACCAAGTCGCTGGTTTGGATGGGCGTGGGGATTGCAGCGAGTCTGGCCGTCGTATTCGCGCAGCCGCAGTGGTTCGCCACGAATGGTCGAGCGGATGCCGCACCCTCGAATGAGTTGGTCGCCGCCTCCTGGGTCGATTTGCAAAGTGGCGATTCCGAGTCGGGCAATTCGGTCTTAACCTCGTTCCCTGTCGATCCGTATACCGATGTGGACGACGCGACCACGCCTAACCTAGCCA
>JAYUFG010000450.1:0-3862 GCA_043738845.1 Planctomycetaceae bacterium | reverse complement strand
CGTGAACAAATACTCAGCGTTTCCCTTCGATTCGCGAATTTGTTCGCGAACATAGGAAATCGTTTCTGCCCGCTCAAAGCCTTCGAGATAACACCGCGCGGCAAGGCGTTGATTGAACGCCTCTAACCGCGGACTGGCAAATCGTTCTTCCAAGACGGGGCCGCCCGCCAAGAGCAAACGAACTCGCGGCTGACCATGTCGAACCAGATTCGTAATCAACCGCATCTCTTCGAGCAGTTTCAGTGGGAGCGTATGCGCTTCGTCCACTAAGAGCAGCAAGCCCTGATTGTCGGCGGACGTTTCCGACAGATGGTCAATCAATGACAATCGCGATTCACCTTCGTCCAGCCCGCGATAAGGCAAACCCAACTCGTACAAAATCGCTTGCAGCAATTCCTTCCGCGACGTCAGGCGTCCACTCGCGAGCATCGCAACTTCGAGCTTCGTATGAAATTGCACGGCGAGAACTTGGAGCAACAACGTCTTGCCCATCCCGGCCGGACCGATCAACAGACCGGCTCCTTCAGAACGCTCGATACAGCGACCGAGGACTTGCCGCGCCGCTTCTATCGCAGAGGCGGGAAAGTATCGCTCGGGACGTGGTCCAGCGACGAAGGGTCGAGATTGCAGGCCAAAATATGCTTCGTACATCGAATGTGTCCTGGTCCGCTGGCTGATTCAACAGATGTCGTAAAATATGGGTCGTATCAACTTTGACACGTAATCTATGTTCGGCACCAGCGACCATCCAGCTACATCAGAAAGGGACTTTCCCGACGAATCACAATCAAAACGCGGCGATTTGCGCCGTCGTCCACGACCGGAGAATAATTTTTTACCCTCGATGCCGCAAAAACACCCGTTCCACGGTCTGATTGAAACAGCCCAGAGGGTCCGTCTTAAATTGCCCAGCAATGCCATGATCGGTGAAAACGGCGACCCCAAACGCCACGACCGCAATCAACAACGTCAACTCGGCCAGACTGCGAACCAGCGGCACGAACTTCGGCACGGTCGTGGCTGACGATTGGGCCGCATCCACTCGCTGTCGGTCCGTTACAACGCCGATGATGGGAATCGGCAAATTGGTCTGAGCCTGCTCGACCGATTGAAACGTATGGCTTTTTTCATTGCCCGCCCAAGAAACGATTGAACCAACGATCACGGCCAGCAACGCGACAATCCCCAGCGTCGTTTGTTCTTCGCCCGTCTTGCGGAGCGACGAAATTTTCACGGCCTGCTCCGCAACGAGTCGTCGATTGTTGACAACCTGAGCATTTTGCCAAGCGGCCCGCTCATCGTGCGAACTGCGATCCACGTTTTGCTCGGCGTCGTTGACGGCGACCGTCAAGCGAATTTCTTCCGCGTCCCATTGCTTCTGACGTGTACGCAAAAGTTCTTCCGCCCGTTGAATCGCGGCGAATTGCTGATTGGCCACCTGCGACCGCACGCGGCTGTTCTCAATCCCTTGGACAATAAACTCTGGCGTAGCGGCCAGTTGTTCCGTAACCAATGCGATCTGCTGATCGAGGTTTTGCAAGTCCGGATGTTCGTTTGTCAGTCGGGTCGAAAGAATTTTTCGCATTGACTGAGTCTCGCGCAACTGTGCCGACAACTGCCGAAATGCAGGGTTCTCAACCTTTGCTGGATTTTCCGACAACTCCACCACGCCGTTCACCGCGACCTTGGTCGCCGTTACTTCGCGCATCGTCGCCGACGTTTCGTCCGCCCGACGATAAATGAAAGCATCCAACTCCTGATGGGCGTGCTGCGATTTCGTCCTGGCCGACTCAACCGCTGCCCGTGCCGTTTCATAGAGACTCGCAAAGTACGTTTCGTTCTCTTGCGGTCCGGCGTCGGGAGTCAGGCTTGCATCATCCGGCGGCGTTGAACGCAAGCCGGGCAATACCCGTATCATCACCAACCCCAACAGAAACACCCCCAGGCTGGTCACCAAAAACAAATATGCCCTCGTCGTCCAAAAATGGGCGACGACTTGCTTGATCGACAGCGATGTTTCGTTTCCGACAGGCATCCGTGCTTCACTTACTTTTGGAGTAAACTCAATTGTCGTCTTTCGTCCATTGTCGTCTTTCGCTCCGCGAAAGGACGCTCTTAGTCCGACGAACAAACGCAATCATCATCCCGCGCGCAGGGTCTCCCCACATCGCCATCGGGTGAAACACCCCGCAACCTTCAAGAAAACCGCCGAAATCATGTCGTTCAAACAAACCGGCAATTGCCAAAGTCCCCCATCAACGGGACAATCAAAGTACGTCACCTCTTTCCCGTTTAACATTTTCCCATTTCCCCTTTCCGATTTGTTTCGGATTTCGGATTTCCCTCCCCCATGTTCCACATCAAAATCTGCGGAATCACAACGGTCGAAGACGCTCGCCTCGTTGCGCTCGCTGGTGCCGACGCGATCGGTCTCAACTTTTTTCCGCCGAGTCCGCGATTCATTGAAGTTTCGACCGCCCGACAAATTATCAAGGGCCTTCCAAGTCACGTGAAAAAAGTCGGCCTCTTTGTCAACGCCACCCACGAACAAATTTCCGAAATTGCTCAAGAACTTTCGCTCGACCTGATCCAACTTCACGGTGACGAGCCACCCGAGTTCCTCCGGCCAATTGAACTGCCCATCATGAAGGCATTCCGCATCGACGAACGTGGCCTGCAACCCGTCGTCGATTTTGTGATCGAGTGCCGCGCACTTGGGCGGGTGCCCAAATTGTGTCTGCTCGATGCGTTCAAAACAGGCCAGTACGGCGGGACCGGCGTCATGCTCGACTGGAAAAAACTGGCGACCGAAATATCGGCACTGTCGTTGCAAACGGCCATTGATTCCCACCTATTCCCACCCCTCATTTTGTCGGGTGGGCTGAACTCGTCGAACGTTGCCGAAGCAATCCTGACCGTTCGCCCGGTCGGTGTAGACACGGCCAGCGGCGTCGAAAGTTCCCCCGGTCGAAAAGACCCGACTTTGGTCCAGGCGTTTGTTTCTTCCGCAAAATCCGCGTTAATCCAAATCGATCGTTACGGTCAATAACGCACAACCCGGTCCTCCACGAACGAAATACTTCGCTTGGCCCGGTCGCCCACGACGGGAACGCCGCGTGGTCGCGGCGGCTAAGCAGGGGACAAAAGATTGGCGGCTAAGCGTGGGTAATCGCTTTATTGTTCGCATTCCCCACTTGCCCCGCGTCGTGCCCGTACCTATGATAAATGGCTTGAATTTTGCCCTTCCCGCCCCGTTTTCGCCGCCGCGAATCTGTTTTTGAAACTCTCACAGGAGATTGCTTCCGTGTCACAAGTTGAAGCCAAGCGTTTGCCGTACAAAGTCAAAGACCTGTCGCTGGCCGAATGGGGTCGCAAGGAAATCATGCTGGCCGAAAACGAAATGCCCGGCCTGATGTCGCTCCGCAAGAAATATGGCCCGAGCCAACCGCTCAAGGGTGCCCGGATCGCCGGTTGCTTGCACATGACCATTCAAACGGCCGTCCTGATCGAGACGCTCAAAGACCTCGGTGCCCAGGTCACTTGGTCAAGCTGCAATATCTTCAGCACGCAGGATCACGCCGCCGCCGCCATCGCGAAGGCTGGCTATCCCGTCTACGCCTGGAAAGGAATGAACGACCAAGAGTTCGATTGGTGCATTGAGCAAACATTATTCTTTCCCGACGGTCAGCCGCTCAACATGATCCTCGACGACGGCGGTGACCTGACAAACATGGTCCACGACAAATACGCCGAACTGCTCGGCGGAATCCGGGGCCTATCGGAGGAAACCACCACCGGCGTTCACCGTTTGTATCAGCGCGTGCAACAAGGCACGCTCAAGGTGCCCGCCATCAACGTGAAC
>JAYUFG010000449.1:0-3863 GCA_043738845.1 Planctomycetaceae bacterium | reverse complement strand
CAGAAGATTTTGCGCAAGGCGAAGAAGGGTACGCGCGTCACATTTATTGCCGGCAATCACGATGAAGCGGCGCGACAATTTCTGGGATTGGGTTTCGGCGGTATCACCATCGCCGATGAAGCGATTCACACCACCTCACGCGGCAAGCGGCTGCTGGTTATTCATGGAGACCAATTCGACGGTGTGGTGCAATGCGCGAAATGGCTCGCCTACGTCGGGGATTATCTGTACGACCTGACGCTGAAAATGAATCGTGGCTTTAATTGGATACGCCGAAAAATTGGTTTGCCCTATTGGTCGCTATCGCAATACCTGAAACACAAAGTGAAAAATGCGGTGAGCTACATCAGCGCCTTTGAAGAGGCCGTTGCGCGTGAGGCGCGCGCACGCGGCGTCGATGGTGTCGTATGCGGGCACATTCATCATCCTGAAATCCGCGACATTGATGGCATCCTGTATTGCAACGATGGTGATTGGGTGGAAAGCCTATCCGCGCTCGTCGAGACCCACGACGGCGAATTGAAGATCATCACCTGGCACGATATTCACGCGCATAAGGCGCGGACAGATGTGGCACACGCACAACACCCCGCCATCGCGCCCGCGCAGCTGCCAGCGCACGCGTGAGATCAGGTTTTATTCAAAGGTAATCCGGACAAATCGCCGCACGCAGGCTGGGACGGAATTCATCATCGCGCACCCGGTTGGTGATCCACCAGACCGCACCTTTGCGCATACTCAAATCCTGTTCCTCACCGAGCAATAACAACGATGCCGCGCGACCGAGCGCGGGCTGGTGGCCAATGATCAACACCGCATGTCGGCTATCCGGCCAACCGGCGGCATGCAACAGCTGCACCGCGTCAGCGCCTGGTGCCATGTTGAACCCCCCTTTCCCTTTGGGAGAGGGCCGGGGTGAGGGCTTCGGAAGGTTACGAAAACTAATCTTTTTGTTGAAACTTGCCCTTCAAACTGTCAATCTTTCCTTCTTGCAGGATGGGCAGATAGCGATTCGGCATCGCCAATATGAAGCAGGCGACCGAGGTGCCATACAGTTGCCCTCCCTTACCGCCCACGCGGTCACTCGTCCACGCACCATCCGCACCACGATTTTGATTGGCGTCTTTGGCCTGCGACGCGATCAACGAATCACGCAAAATTGGATAGCACTCTTCCCAATCCTTTCCGCCGACTTGATACAGAGCTTGCCCCACATAGTACAACGTGTAGGCATCCATCTGCATGTGACCAAACCCACGCGGAACTTGTCGGCCATTTTCACCCAGCTTCCCCTTGATGCTGGCGCGAATCACGTCCATGTTCTTGGCAATCCGCCAATCGTCGTATTGTGCAAATTCCTGGAGACAAACAACGCCCGCCGCCGCCAACGCCAAAGTGCTTTGGCCGCCGCCGCGAGAGTACGTGAATTGGCCAGGTTGCTTTTTCGCTTCAGCTTCCGGAAGACCATGCGACGAATAATGCTCCCGCACTGACTTGATCGCCATTTGAATGACTTCCGGCGGAACTTCCAAGCCACTATCGACCGCGCTGCGAATTCCTTTGGCCTGCATCACGACGAGACTTAAATCGTGACCGTGAGCCGGGTCTTGTGGAGTAGAGCGATAATCCCAACCCCCGTCGCGACATTGAGCCTGAAACGTAAGCTTAAGTGCCTTATCCAGCACTGCGTTAAATCGCTGGTCGTTGGTAATTCCATAGGCTTGGCCCAGGACAAACGTTGCGAGTCCGTGATTGTACATGTCTCGCTGCTGGTCGGAGATGTTCAACAAGCCCGACGGCTTTGCATTGCGAAGAATATAGCCCAGGGCTTTATCCACGTTGGTTCCGTACTTGCCGTGACCGGGCATGTGGCCCGCAGATAAAAACGCCAAGGCGCCCATTCCGACCAAGCCGAGATCGTTTGACTCCCAATTTCCCTCGGCCCCTTGATTCGTGGCGAGCCACTTCAAACCCTTTTCGAGGGCCTCTTCACTTTGGGGAGTGATTTCCCAATCGCCTTCTGCTCGCGCAGCCTTCGTCGGGCCAAATGTCGAAGAACCGACAAACATCGGCACGCAAATCGCGAAAATGAGGGGCCAGCGCATGAAAGTGGCAGCCAAGGTAGGAGGGTAATGGTGGGAGAAGTTGCCAAATCGCTAGCGGATGTTCACGATTCGATGCTCAGCATCGACCGTTACACGGCCCAGCGACGGGTACAACCTCTATAATGTTCCGGAAGACCTCTAGGTTACGAACAAAATGGTCGAATTTCAAGTAAAATTTTCGACCCGGCCCGTTTTCTCGTGGTGCCGAGTCGGTGTTCGACGAAGGCTCTCACTTGTGTTTGTGTTCTAGAATCTACAATTACGGGCAAATTGGCCGGATTTTATAGAAAACAAGCTCGGCAGCCCCGCCACCACTTTGCCGATTGTCGCGATTGTTCTGCGTGCAATGTTTATTCCAACTGGGCAGACAGGGTAAGTATCTTTCAACCTGCCTGTTGCTCCTGGACGATGAAGGGGATGAGTACCGCTTCCCGAACTCCGCACCCGATCGCGCAAGGCCAGTCCCCATGTCCGTACCGCAACCGCTCGACAACGAACTTCTCGAAACGTCCAAGGCACAAATTTTGGTCATCGACGACGATGCCGAAGTCATTGCCAACTTGGCGAATGTCCTCTCAACGGCAGGTTACGCCTGTCACTGCTGTCGCTCGGCCGAAGCGGCGATTGAAACGGCGCATGCGATTTCGCCCGACCTGATTATCTCGGACATTAATCTGGCGGGTCACAGCGGACTTGTTCTGTGTGAACGCCTGCGAAAAGAAGAAGGGCTGCTCGACGTGCCGGTGATGTTCCTGTCGGGTGCCCAAATCCCCGACATCATTCGTCGCTCCCACGCGGCGGGCGGGACGTATTATCTTCGCAAGCCGTTCGATCCGGGCGTGCTGCTTGAACTTGTAGACAAGGCACTCTGGATGCCGCACGTCGCCGCGAACCGCCTAACGCCGAGCGCGAAATAGGCGACTGTTCCGAGTGTGCGCAAGCACAGCGGCCAATAGCATTGCCTGTCGAACAAAAATATCCGTCGGAAAATGGGCGGCAGAAAACCACCCCATTTTGGCTTGTTTCATTGCCCTCGCGCGCAATAATGCAATCAGCCGTTCAAAAATGAACGCACGACTATCCTTAGAGGGACAGGCAATGCCATTTCATTCGATCGAGCAGCTCTCGCAGAAAAAATGTCTCCCGTGTGAAGGGGGCATACCCGCCTATTCGCTGACGGAAAGAGAAGCCCAACTAGCAGCACTCAGCGGCTGGCGGCTCACCCACGACGGACAGCGCATTCGCAAAGACTGGGTTGTGAAGCACTTTCTCGCGGGGATGGAGTTTTTCGACGCCGTCTCCCAACTGGCGGAAGCCGAGCAGCATCATCCCGACTTGCACCTCGAAGGTTATCGCAATGTCTGGATCGAGATCTGGACGCACGCGATCAGCGGACTTTCGGAGAACGACTTTATCTTGGCGGCGAAAATCGACCTTCTGCCGGTGAGCCTGCGAAAGTCCGGGCGGTAACCTCAAACACAATCCACCCGCTCCACAAAAGTAAAGAATAGACTCG
Source organism: Planctomycetaceae bacterium (assembly GCA_043738845.1). GTDB lineage: Bacteria > Planctomycetota > Planctomycetia > Pirellulales > DASRSE01 > DASRSE01. The sequence goes on along the minus strand of JAYUFG010000449.1, from coordinate 242 downwards.
TGAAATCGGCCGCTCATGGACGGGCTTCCCGGTACTTGTCAAACCGCCAATTTCGGGATCAAGGGAATCTTTTCGCTCACGGCATCAAAAACGTGGGACCGCTCGGCCGACAATCGAATGGCGATCAGCGGCTGGTGATTTAACTGCCGACGACTTGCAGGTAATCTAACGTGTGATTTCGGCAGGACTTACGATCAGCGAGGGTGACGGGACTTGAACCCGCGACCTCCAACGTGACAGGC
>JAYUFG010000448.1:0-10228 GCA_043738845.1 Planctomycetaceae bacterium | reverse complement strand
GTCGTCGCCAGACGCAGGCGGTCGATTTCTTGATTGATCGCCGCATCTTTTTCGATATAGATGTCCCGCTGCGGGATGTACGCCTCGGGCTGATAGTAATCGTAATAGCTGACAAAGTATTGCACGGCATTGTGGGGAAAGAATTCCTTGAACTCGCCATACAGCTGCGCTGCGAGCGTTTTATTGTGCGACAGGACGAGCGTCGGCCGCTGCATTTCTTGAATCACATTGGCCATCGTGAAGGTCTTGCCCGAGCCGGTCACGCCCATCAGAACTTGACTTTTTTTGTTGGTCTTCAAGCCGTCGATGAGCGCAGCGATTGCATCGGGCTGATCTCCGGCGGGCTGGAACGGACTTTCGAGTTGGAAGGGCATAGGGGGAAATGATGAAGGTTGAGCGATGAATCGGGAAGGCGGTGAGCCTTTATACCGCGATCACTTGATGATGGCACAAATCGACCTTGGTTGAAAGGGGATTGTCAGTGATGATGTGGCATGGTTGGGAGCCCTCTTGTTTTTGAAGACGCAAGGATGCGCCAGTTTCATTTCACGGACCAAGAGTGTAGGGCAATCGCCCACGAACATTTTTACCACCCCAGTCCCAGCGTGCAGCGGCGGATGGAGATTTTGTGGATCAAGGACCAGCGCAATAAAGAATGTCGTCTTTCGCTCCGCGAAAAGTCGACATCTTCTAATACACCGTCCCTAAGTGGGGAATTTGCTCACCGGAGATGCGGCGGCGTGTTCCTGCAAGAACGTCGGCAGGTCGCCCCGATGGAGATCATCGGTCGAAATGAACGTCAATCGCACCGACTCGCGACCCGACTTTTCGGCCATGACGGAGCGGTCGGCAGCGAGGTCACTCACCCGGCCGAGCGGGAATTTCCCCTTCGGTCCGTACAACACCATTTCCAACCCGGCGAGCTTTTTCGTCAGCAGTGTGACCCACGGTTCACTTTGCCCCGGCAAATAATAGTGAACCAACTGTTGATTGTTCCACAAGAATTGGCCGTTGGGCGAAACTTCCGTCAAGCGTTCGCACAGTTCCTCCAGGACTTCCATTTCCCAACTCACTCGCTTGCCTGGCGGAAAACCTTTGCGGGAGAAGTGCCATTTTTGCCCCAACACTTTCCAGGGCATGATCGCGTCGGGATGTTGCTTGACTCGCTCGGAAAACTTGCCGAAGCCCTGCACCGCTTTTTCGAGAAAGTCCCAAAAAGCCGGTTTGTCGATTTCCTCCAGCTTGTGAATTCGCATCTCAATTTCTTGGAACGGACCGCGCAGCGTCTTCACCTTCACCCGCGGCTCGTGGCCATAGACGGGCAAGTCGGGAATATCATTCAGCGGTTTAAGCTGTAGAGCGTCGACCAATTTATTGCGGTCAAATGTTCCCTTCGCGGTGCGAAATTTTAATTTCAACAACCAAGCCTCACCGGTGATCGCATGCAGGAACCAACCTTCACTCTTGGTCTTGGCACAAATCTCGACAATCGTGCGAGTGTTCCAGTCGGTATCGCTGAATTCGTCCAACTCGTGAATCCGATCCACAATGCGAGCGAGAATTGCCCCGTCCCAATGACACGGCTCTCCCATCCGGCCGACCCGCTCGACCGTGTGCCACTGTCGGCCATCAATTTCCCAGGGCATTTGGACCGCCGCGCCAACGTCGTTGATATCGAGGTCTTTTTCGCTCTTCACCTCGACCACATTGGGATCATAGAACTTTCGTTCGAGATACGGCCCCGCCGCTAGCACGGGCGCAAGTGCCGCCCCAGTGTGGGAGAAATGAACTGAATCGCTTTCTTCTTTGCCCTTACTTTCTGCTTTCTTTTCTTCCTTCTTCGTTTTGCGTTTTGCGTTTTGCGTTTTACCTTTCCCCACAATGTCCTCCGGCGTCCCTTCCGCGACGACATATCCCCCCGCCTCGCCAGCCTCTGGCCCCATATCAATGATCCAGTCGGCCGTTTTGATCACATCGAGATTATGCTCGATGACCACGACCGTGTTGCCCAAATCGACCAACCGATTGAGGACGTCGAGCAGCTTCGCCAAATCTTCAAAGTGCAATCCGGTCGTTGGTTCGTCGAGCAGATACAAAGTCCGACCCGTGTCAGGCCGCGCGAGTTCCGCCGCGAGCTTGACCCGCTGCGCCTCTCCACCCGACAAAGTTGTGGCCGATTGTCCCAGCGTGAGATATTCCAACCCCACATCGCACAGGGTTTGTAAAATGCGGCGAATTCGTGGGATGTTCTCAAACAGCTTTGTCGCTTTGCCGCACGGCATATTGAGAACATCGGAAATTGACTGACCATGATAACAAACGGCGAGCGTTTCTGGGTTGTAACGCTGGCCGTTGCACGAATCACATTCGACCCACACGTCGGGCAGAAAGTGCATCTCGATCCGCTTTTGACCGGCACCTTCGCACGCCTCACACCGACCGCCTGGGACATTGAAGCTAAACCGGCGCGGGGTGTAACCACGCACCTTTGCATCGGGCAGTTGGGCAAACAATTCGCGGATGAGATCAAACACGCCCGTGTAGGTTGCCGGATTCGACGTCGGCGTGTTGCCCAACGGTTGCTGATCGACCCGAATCACTTTGTTGATCAGGGCCAAACCGCGAATTTCGTCGTGCGCCCCGGGAATCGTCGCCGCGCGATGCAGAGTTCTCGCCAAGGAATTGTACAGCACGTCCTCGATGAGCGAACTCTTGCCGCTACCGCTGACACCCGTCACCGCGACCAAGGTTCCGAGCGGAATCTTAATATGTACATTTCGCAGATTATTGTGTCGCGCGCCGACCACTTCGAGAAAACCGGCATCGTGCGTTACGTTTCCGTTTTTCTTGCCACCGCTGGTTTTACCCAGGCGGCGATTGCTGGGGATCGGAATGTTCTTCTCGCCCGACAGATACGGCCCGGTGACGGAACCCTTTTGCTTTGCCACGTCGCTCGGACGACCCCGCCCGACGATCCGCCCGCCGAACTCACCCGCGGCCGGTCCAAAATCCAACAACTGATCGGCGGCCATAATGACCTCTCGATCATGCTCGACCATCAGCAGCGTGTTGCCCAGGTCGCGAAGTTTCTCCAGCGCGCCGAGCAGCCGCGTGTTGTCTCGCGGATGCAGGCCAATCGTCGGTTCATCCAGAACATACAGCACTCCACACAGACCGCTGCCAACTTGACTGGCCAAGCGAATTCGCTGCGCCTCTCCGCCCGACAACGTCGGTGCCTGACGACCGAGCGACAAATAATCTAAACCGACGTCCACGAGAAATTGCAACCGATTGCGGGCTTCGCGTAGCAGTTCTCCAGCGATTTTTTGCTCGTTGCCAGTCGGCTGCCAATGCTGAAACCACTTGAGCAACTTGCCGAGCGGTTCACGATTGATCTCGTCCATTGCTCGCCCCCGCAATTGCACCGCCGACGCATCCTCTCGCAACCGACTTCCGTTGCAGGTCACGCACTCGACTTCATCGACGAGTCGTTCTAATCGCGCGCGGAGCAGTGCCGACAGCTTGGACGCTTCCTCAATTGCTGGGTACAGACCTTTCCATTGAAACCGCAACCAGGGTGGCGTCGATTTCTTCGACTTACCACCGGGGGCTGGAACGGAAACCCACTCTTCGCCCAGACCGTGCAGGATCACCCTGCGATGCCGCGCGGCCAGTTGATCGTAAGGAACATCGAGCGGAATGTTCGCGTGTGCAGCAAGTGCCGCGAGCATTGCCTTCGCCAGCGGCTTTTGCAGGTCGGGCCACAAGAGTAACGCCCCGTCCGCCAACGACAGTTTGGAATCGCGTAGCAACGCTTGTGGATTGGCCCCGCGTTGCGTCCCCAAACCTTGACACGCTGGACACCAACCGAGCGAACTGTTGAACGAAAAACTGTGCGGCGTGAGCGGCTCAAAACTGCGACCGCATTTATCGCACGCATAATGCTGGCTATGAATCTCCGTCCGCCATTTCGCCTCTGCGACATCATCGAGCGGGTAGGCCACATGCAGTACGCCCTTACCAAGATTCAACGCATTCTCTACGCTCCCCGCGATCCGGCTGCGGGCATCGGCTCGCACGACGATCCGGTCAATGACGACCTCAACCAAATGTTTTCGCTTGCGGTCGATGGTCGGCGGCTGATCGAGCGTATGCGTTTCGCGGTCGATCCGCACCCGTTGATAACCCTGCGAACGCAGGTCTTCCCACAATGGTTCATAACTTTGACCGACGGCGATTTCGACGGGTGCCATGAGATACAGCTTCGTTCCCGGCTCCTCATTCATCAGCTTGTCGATGACTTCATCCGCCGATTGTGTCCCGATGGGAATATCACAGGTCGGACAATAGGGTTTGCCCAACCGGGCCATCAAGACGCGGACGTAATCGTAAACCTCGGTCACGGTGCCAACGGTCGAACGGGGTGAATGGCCCATATTCTTTTGCTCAATGGCAATCGCGGGCGAAAGTCCCTCGATATGTTCGAGCTTCGGTTTTTGCAGTTGTCCGACGAACTGTCGCGCATAGGACGACAGGCTTTCAACATATCGCCGCTGACCTTCCGCATAAATCGTGTCCATCGCGAGTGAACTCTTGCCGGAGCCGCTCAAACCGCAACAAACGGTGATTTTGTCGCGCGGGATTTCGACGTCGATCCCTTTGAGATTGTGTTCCCGCGCACCGCGAACAATGATCGCCGTCGCCGGTTCAACGACCGGCTTTCGTGCGGCTTTGGCTTTTTTCGCGGCGGCGTTGGCTTGCTCAGCGGCGTCGGGATGAAGAACTTTGCGGAGCGACTCGCCCGTGTAGGAATGATGCGAAGAGCCGTTGATTGATTTACGTTTGGCCTTTGGGTCAGCCGCTTCGGCGACCTGTTCCGGCGTTCCGACTGCGACAATCTCTCCCCCGCCGTTACCGCCGTCAGGCCCCAGGTCGATGATCCAATCGGCCGTTTTAATCACGTCCAGATTGTGCTCCACAACCAGCACGGTATTGCCCACATCGACGAAATCGTGCAGCACCTTCAATAGCATTTGAATATCGGCGAAGTGCAAACCGGTTGTTGGCTCGTCGAGCAAGTAGAGCGTGCGGCCCGTGCTTTTCTTGACCAACTCGCGAGCGAGTTTGATCCGCTGCGCCTCTCCGCCCGACAAAGTTGGTGAAGGTTGTCCCAACTTCAAATAATCGAGCCCCACGTCATGCAGCGTTTGCAACTTATGAGCGATCTGTGGAATGTGTTCGAAATGGGTCAGTGCCTGTTGCACGTCCATTTCCAGAACCTCGGCAATCGATTTTCCCTTGAAACGAATTTGCAGCGTTTCGCGACTGAAACGGTGTCCTTCGCAGACGGGACAGGTGACCCAAATGTCGGCGAGAAAATCCATCTCGAGCCGGTTGGAGCCATTCCCTTCGCACGCTTCGCACCGACCGCCACTCACATTGAAGCTAAACCGGCCCGACTTATAACCCCGAGCCTTCGCCTCGGGAATTTGTGTGTACAAATCGCGAATGTCGTCAAAGACCTTAATATAGGTCGAAGGATTCGAACGGGGTGTGCGGCCAATCGGCGACTGATCGATAGCGATCAGTTTATCGAGATGCTCCAACCCTTCGATCCGATCATGATCGCCGGGCAGTCCTTCACCACCGTTCAAATCGCGACGCAGGGCCTCGACCAAGATGTCATTGACGAGCGAACTCTTGCCGGAACCGCTCGCTCCCGTCACGCACACAAACTTCCCCAGCGGAATTTCAACCGTGACGTTTTTCAGATTGTTGTGGCGGGCGTTGACGATTCGCAACGTAGTCGGATCGGTGGATCGTTTCACCTTGGCCTTTGCCAATGCGGCGGCCAACTTCGAGACCTTGACCTTTTTCCCTTTGCCGGTTTCCGCCGGGATTTCTGCAACGGTTAGTTCACTTTTCGCGCCGGGAACGTCAAAGCGTACTTCGCGACGAACACTCGGAATCTCGATCCGGCGGCGACCACTGAGAAACTGACCGGTGACGCTCCGCAGCGAGTTCGTGATCGTATCAAAGTTGCCCGCTGCCACGACCTCACCACCGCGGACACCCGGACCAGGACCAAAGTCGATAATATGATCGGCCGCCCGCATCGTGTCTTCGTCATGCTCGACGACGACGACCGTGTTGCCCTTATCACGTAGTTGCGTCAGGGTCGCGAGCAGCCGGTCGTTGTCCCGCGGATGCAAACCAATCGACGGTTCGTCGAGAATGTACAATACACCAACAAGCCCGCAGCCGATCTGTCCGGCGAGGCGAATCCGTTGCGACTCTCCACCCGAAAGCGTGGGCGCGGTGCGGTCAAGCGTCAAATACTCAAGGCCCACATTTGCCAAAAAACCGAGCCGGCCGCGAATTTCCTTGAGAACTTCGACCGCGATCTTTTGCTCCATCGGCGACAGTACGAGTCCGCTGAAGAACTCGACCGCGTCCGAGACTGCCAAGTGACAGACTTCCGGCAGCGACAGGTTGTCTTTGCCCGCGAAGCTGGCGGAACTGCTCGTCACCCGAACACTGCGAGCCTGTGGGTTCAACCGTGCTCCGTGACAGGCGTGACAGTCCGTCACCCGCATGTACTTTTCCAACTGCTTGCGGTGCATTGCGTTTTTCGAGGCCCGATAGCGATTGGTGAGGTCGGGAATGATCCCGTCCCACTTGCCGCCATATTTTTGGCCCTGCGCCCCGCCCCGCCAAGTGAACGTGATATGTTCGTCGCCCGTTCCATACAGGAGCAATTTTTTCCACCGCTCCGGGACATCTTTCCACGGCGTATCAAGAATGGTTCCGGCAGTGAGTTCATTCTTGTATTCAATCGTGTCGGCGACTCCTTGAAACAAATGCCGTCGCCAGCGACCCATGTCCCGCCAATGGCCAATCAACTCGAAGCAACCTTGCTTAAACGATTGCGTCGGGTGGTCGGCCAACTTGTCAGGATCGAAACCGTAAATCTGTCCCAGGCCGTCACACTCTTTGCACATCCCTTGCGGACTGTTGAAACTGAAAAGTTGCGGCGACGGCGGCGCAAACGATAGCCCGCAATGCGTGCAGGCATATTGCGCGGAAAGAGCCATGTCTGACGAAGTATCGGCGGCCGTATTCGCAGCATCGGCTGGAGCGTCGTCTGTGTTCGCGTTTTCAGCGACAACATCCCCGTTATCGGTTCCGTCCGACGCAGCGTCGCCTTTTTTTCCTTTTCGCTTGCGAGTCAAGGCTTTCACCCGACCGACTTCCGGCTGTCGCACGGTGGCGTCCTTCTCCCCCTCGGTCGCGACGATTAAACTTCCTTCGCCCAGCTTGAGAGCCAGTTCCACCGCCTCTGCCAGTCGCGGTCGCACCTCGGCGTTCATCACCAACCGGTCGATCACGACCTCGATATGATGTCGCATTTGACGGTCGAGTTTCAAATCGTCGGTCAATTGGACAATGTTTCCATCAACCCGGGCACGAACGAAACCTTGTTTCAACAGGTCCACGAACAAATCGCGATGCTCTCCCTTTTGTCCCCGCACAATCGGAGCCAAAATGCTGAACTTGGTCGCGGTGGGAAATTCGAGAATCCGCTCGATGATCTGTTCGCGTGTTTGCGCCGTCACCGGCCGTTGACACTGCGGGCAATGGCCCCGCCCCACACGAGCAAACATCACCCGCAGATAATCGTAAATCTCGGTAATCGTCCCGACGGTCGAGCGGGGATTATTGCCCGACGATTTTTGCGAAATCGAAATCGACGGACTCAACCCCCCAATAAAGTCCACGTCCGGTTTGGGCATTTGCCCCAAAAACTGCCGGGCGAACGTCGAAAGACTCTCAACATATCGCCGCTGCCCTTCGGCAAATAGCGTGTCAAAGGCGAGCGAACTCTTGCCCGACCCGCTTACGCCGGTCAAGCAAATCAACTGATTTCGCGGGATTGTGACCTCGACGTTCCGCAAATTATGCTCGCGGGCACCTTTGATAATGATGTCGGGAGCAGACATAGGCAAATCACGAATAGCGAGGGACTAAAAAACTAAAACAGAGAGCCAATCGGACAAACACAAATGCAAAAACGCCTGGCGATGGCGAACTCGCCATTTTACCGGGCGGGGTCCAATTGGCCTATAGGCGGAAATAATGAATAATCGGGCCGTTTTTATGCGGTTCTTGTTTTGGAAACTAAAAACTAAAATAAGAATGGCGCATCAACAACGGTCGTGTGAATTCGACCCCCGCGACACTATTTTCCCTACCGCGAAGAGGTTACGTCCATCAGCCTCAGGTTGCAGTGCTGCGGCTAACTGGGGTCGGCGGACAAAACCTAAACGGGGTTGTGTCTGCCGCGTGGAACGCAAACCCGTTGAGGTTGAGGAAGTAAAGTTGTTGCCTTCACTCCGTCGGGGCATTTTCAAATTACTTCCCATAAAAAATAGTGGTAAAACAGACGTATGACCTGGAAAATCGGATTTTCCGATATTTCCCCCCAAAAAACTTGACAGGGGTACTATTTTGGTTACATTAGGGATTGTGCAGATTATTTGGAGTAGCGTTTTTTGTCGAAAAAGTCGCTTCTGCGGTTGTGAAACCGCTCCATAAACATCGCATTTTCGCCCTTTTTGGAGTTGTCTGCTGACCACGATTCACGCGATTGCCCTTTAAACCGGCGATCTTCTTTTTTGAGCCGATTAGTTTTGGCTCGGTCAGTTTGTACACGGCGAAGTTCTCCCCAAGCCCGGCTGTTGTCGAGTGGCATTTGCCAATCGCCCGGCCTTGAGATAACCGATCCATAGGACCGCAAAGCCAAGTATCGTCGTTCGTTCTGCGAAAGAGCATCCTTTCCGTCGGTGAAAGGGCACATACGACGTCACTGGATTTGCCGTTTGTAGATGTTTAATTGCGTTGGGCTCGGACGCCGAGTGCTAAATTCGACCCGTTCAGCCTGTTTTCTTTCACTGTTGGAGTTGCTGTTGACCACGAAATGTGTGATCGCCTTTCCGAAGGTGGTCCTCTGTTACCCGGAACCGAATTACGTCCGTTCCTAGTGTGTCACGCCAGACAGCCTCCTGCAATTTTGGAAATTCTTTCGTTCGCAACGAGAGGTGCTCCATTTTGCCTCGACGAATTTCCTTCGTTGATGGGCACCTTGTCGTGACGAATGTCATTACGATTTTTTAGCCTCATGTGAGTAACGCAAATGAAAAAAACAACCACAAACTTTACATGTCGCGCCATCCGGGTGCTGACAATCGCCGTGTTCATGGCCGGAATTCTGGTCACCAGCATCGCGGAATCCCGCGCGGGATTCATCAACGTATTCTCAGGCAGCTCCAAGCCGAAATCGGGCGGCAACGCCCAGATCGCAGTCGAGTTCGCTGTGCTCGACCGGTTCACCGGAGCCTCTTCGGCGGGTGACAAATTCGGAACGGGCTTCGCCAATTTCGACACTGCCTTCGCGGCGGGCGGCGGAAGTGCCCCATTCGATACCAATGCGCGGTATCTCTACCTTTTTCAAAACATCATCCCGACAACCAGCAGTTCGGCGTTCTCGGGATTTTCGCTCATTGTCCCATCGAGCGTTTCGCCCTTTCCGAATTTTACGAGCTTGAACAAGGTCTCCTCGTTCGGACAGTGGGCCTTGTATCTAACGGACAATAGTGGCATCGTCACAACGTCCAATGATTTTGGCCTGGATGGAAACCCCTTTGTCGCCAGTGCGAACGCCTTCACGGGTGTGACCAACCCCAGCGTCTCTAACAACGGTGGCAACGTCGCGAGCCTCGCTGCGATTAGCGGTTTCACGATTACGCCCACCAGTTTTCAGACTGCCTTTGCGGGCAATAATTCTCCCACCACGACCGCACTGTGGGGATTTACGTCGTACGCCCAGCCGCAGTGGACCAGTGCCGCGAGTACGTTTGGATTTGCGGGCGGCACAACGCCGGTTCCGATTCCTGAACCGAGTACGGAAGTCCTCATGGCGATGGGGGCGGTCGCATTGGTTGCCTTTCGCAGCCGCAAGCGGTTGCTCAAGCGAACCACGGCAGCACCCGTCTAATGGGCAAGTTCAACGAATGGCTGGATAGACCGCTTCAGCCACCGTCTGTTCTTACATGAGCAAACGCCTTGGTCCTCGGCGAGTTCGCCGAGGGCCAGGGCGATTGCATGTCGGTGAGTGGCTCAATTATTGCAGTGGAGATTAGAAAGTCCAGGTTGGTTGTGGAAACCTGGG